>NZ_JBHYHC010000031.1:55175-82732 GCF_042738955.1 Umezawaea sp. NPDC059074 | reverse complement strand
TGGAGATCGGGCAGGGCTTTGGGGCACTGCCTTTTGGCCCGATCAAGGGGCAAATCTAGGGGCCCCAAATCAAATCGGACACAGCACGCTGGAAGTCGAAGCCGCCCGATGGCCCGGCTGGAAGCCGTAGCCACCAAGTGGGTGGGCTGGAAGGGGCAGTCGCCGAGTGAACAGAGCTGGAACCGGCGGCCAAGACCCACCCGGATGATTCACTTGAACACGTGAACACCGACCTCGTCACCGGCATGGCCGCTCTCCTCCCTGGCGACGAAGAACCCGTGGTCCTGGCCCTGCGTGGCGACGTCGTCGTGATCCGCGTCAACGACATCGTGCTCAAAGCCCACGAACCCGACGCCGACCTCCCCACCCTCACCGCGAGGATGCGTCTGGCGGCCGACCCGAGGCTCAGCGAACTCCTCCTCCCCCCTCTCAACTCCCCCACCGTCGTCAACGACCGCGTGATCACCACCTGGCCCCTCGGTGTCCCCGTCCCCGAGCGCGACCCGGAAACCGCTCCCCTCGAAGAAGCCGGGAAGCTCCTCGCCGACCTCCACCGGTTCGGCCCGCAGGACTTCCCCGGACCTCAGCCACCCTCGGGTGCCCCGTTCCGCATGGCGCGTGCCGTGGCCGATCTGCGGCGGGCGAACCTGGGCGGGCAGGCCGACACGGTGTTGCGGGCCTTCTCGACCCTCCCCCCGGTCGACTCCCCCACCCACCTCACCCTCTGCCACGGCGACTGGCACCTCGGGCAGATGGTGCAGGCCTCCGGCTGGCGGTTGATCGATGTCGACGACCTCGGGATCGGTGATCCGGCGTGGGATCTGGCGCGGCCTGCCGCGTTGCACCTGGCCGGAGTGCTGGATCCGGAGACGTGGGGGCGGTTCCTGGACGCCTACCTGGCGGCCGACGGCGTGGCTGTGGACGCGCGGGATCCGTGGGGGGCGTTGGAGGTGCCCGCGCGGGCTTTGGTGATCCAGATGGCGGCGCGTGCTCTTGTGGCTGCTCAGCGCGACCAGCGGGTGCTCGACGAGGCCCAAGAGGCTCTCGTGGAGGCGTGCGATCGGATCGTCTCGGCACATCCACACATGGCTCGCGGCTAATATCGGACTAATCGCCGAAGCGGCGTGTACGAGCAGGAGGCCCACACGATGCAGTGTCCGAAGTGTCACGCGAACATGCGCACCTACGACCGCATGGGGGTGCACATCGACCAGTGCGATGGCTGCCGCGGCGTGTTCCTCGACTACGGCGAGCTCGAGGCGATCACGCGGCTGGAGACGCAGATGGCCGCGCCGCCCGTCGCGCCGCCGCCCGCCGCCTACCCGCCGCCCGGCTACGCGCAGCCGGCTCCCGCCTGGGGTGCGCCGCAGGTGCACTACGGGCACCACGGTCACCGCCGGAAGCACGGTGGGCTGGCCGGGCTGTTCTACTCCTCCTGACCCGTCGCGGGGCGGCTCCTCGTTGTGGGAGCCGCCACACGGCGGTTGCGACTACCGAGAATGTGGTCGATACTCGGTAGTGACTGAGGGGAGGTCGTCATGTCCGTAGCGACCGAGGCGGCGCAGATCCGCGACTTGTTCGAGCAGATCGAGTCGATCGAGGAAGTGGCGTCGACGTTGTCCGAGGACGACGCGCGCAGGCACAAGCTCGTGGGGGTCGTGGCGAAAGCGCTGCGCCAAGCCCCTCCGATCCGGCCGATCGTGGCCGGTGAGCTGCTCGACCTGACCGAGAAGACCGTGAAGGCCTGGGCGCGCGAGGGCGTGCTGGCCATCAGCAGTCAAGAACCGCGGATGCTGCTCGACGCCGAGCGGTTGCACGAGGTGCTGCACCTCGTGGCCGACCTGCGGCGGGCGGGCAAGAGCCGCGGGTTGTTGGACGAGGTGCACCGCAGGCTGAGCGACCTCGCCCTGCTCGACCGCACCGACCTCGCCGCGAGCCTGGAGCAGATGCACCGCGGCGAAGGACGTGTGGTCCGCTCCTGATCAAGGTCGTCGAAACCCCGGTGGCGAGCTCCCAGGCGTCCGGCCTGCGTGGCCCTGCTCGGCAGGCCTACGACCGGTTCCTGGACGAGCTCGCGCACAGCGGGTGCGCGGCGCTCGGCTACCGCGTCACCGGACCCGAACCGCTCCCCCGCCTCTGCGTGAAGCACCTGCGCGGCGCGGACCGCGTGGTCGTGGCGTTCCCGGCCCCGGAGACCGTCTGGGTGCTCCTCGTGGGCCCGCACGACGACGACCCCGGCCGCAACCTCTACGACGCCCTGTACGAGCTGGCGGGCGTCCGACCGCGCAGCGGCGACAAGCGCACGAAGCCGCGCTGCTGCGACGACGACACCGGCGCGCCCCCCGTCGTGGACGCCGACCTGATCGACGACCTGGTCGCCCGCGCCCGAGCCATCACGAGGGCGCGACGGCGCTAGGTTCGACCCATGACGAGCGCATTCCCGGTGATCGAGCCCTACGAGGACGGCTTCCTCGACGTCGGCGACGGCAACACCCTGTACTGGAAGACGTTCGGCAACCCCGACGGCAAACCCGCGGTCGTGCTGCACGGCGGCCCGGGCGGCGGCAGCCCGAAGGGCACCCAACGCAGCTTCGACCCGGAGAAGTACCGGATCGTCCTGTTCGACCAGCGCGGCTGCGGCCGCAGCACCCCGCACGCGAGCAATCCGACGACGGACCTCAGCGTCAACACGACCGACCACCTGGTGGCGGACATCGAGAAGCTGCGCGACCACCTCGGGATCGACCGCTGGCTGGTCTTCGGCGGCTCATGGGGCTCGACGCTCGCACTCGCCTACGCCCAGCGCTTCCCGGAGCGCGTGACGGAACTGGTCCTGGTAGCCGTCACCACGGGAACCCGCGCGGAAACCGACTGGCTGTACCGAGGCGCGGCCCGCTTCTTCCCAGCCGAGTGGGCAGCGTTCCGCGCAGGCGTCCCCGACGAGGACCTCTTGGCGGGCTACCTACGAGCCGTGTCCGACCCCGACCCCGAGGTGCGAGAGAAAGCGGCCGCCACGTGGTGCGCGTGGGAAGACGCCGTGCTGTCGTTGGAGGACAACGGCAACCCGACCATGTTCAGCGACCGCGCAGACGACGCGATGATCGCAATGGTCCGCATCTGCGCCCACTACGGCCTCCACGGAGCCTGGCTGGAGGAAGGCGCACTCGTCAGGGACGTCGGAAAACTGGCCGGAATCCCCGGCGTGCTCATACACGGCGCGAGGGACATGAGCTGCCCGACAGAGGCGGCGTGGCGCCTGGCCCAGGGCTGGCCCGACGCCGAACTGTTCCTCGTACCCGACGCGGGCCACAAGGGCAGCCCGGAATTCGCGGACCGGATTCGAGCAGCGCTCGCCAGGTTCGCTGATCGGCGTTAAAGAACTACTTAACGCCGTTAAGGCGCTCGAAGTCCTCAACGGTGCGCACGTCGTGGTCGAGGACCGCCCGGTAGATCTCGTACCCGTTGACCGACTTCCCGTACTCGGGACGACCAAGATAGGCCTTCTTGATCTCAAGGATGGCGGTACGGGTTTCCGGGGTCAGGCGGGCGGGGAGAGCCTTGACGTGAGCCAGGTCGGGCTGACGTTCGGGCTCGTCGACAAACCAGATGTCGAGGTTCCAGTCATCACCAGCGGAAGACCGGTAGTTGACGCCCAGGTAGAAGCCATCGGGGTAGTTGGCATCGGTGTTCCAGTCCCCGGTGTCATTGCGGAAAAGCACCCGCTCGACACGGTGATGACGAGCAAGCTCAGCCCCGATGCTGACCACAGCCTCATGCACTGCCTTGCCCAACTCGGCACAGACGACAGTGATGTCGACATCGCGTTTGACCAGAAGGCCCAGAGCGGAACTACCCACTCGGACGGGATCACCAATGGTGGCCAACGACTGGTTGAGGCCCAGAGCGTCAACCACGGCGTTGGAGGCAGCCTGCAACTCGTCCTGCTCCACGAGCACATCCATACCCCCAGTTTCACAGACCGACGGCACGCCGGCAGATCACGAGAGCAGACCGCTCGGCTGGGGCACCGCCCCTCAAGCGGGCCGTGCTGACCGGGGCATCGCACGCACCAGCGGACCCACCTGACCAAGGCCCTGCCGCACTTCCCTGGCCACCCCGATCCGAAGCGTCTTCGCGCTTTTCACGCTTTGTCAAGGCGTCTTTCCAGCCTTGACAAAGCGTGAAAAGCGTTGAAATAATTACGCGAGCGGGGTGGGTAGGGCTTCCCCAACGCTCACCAGAATCAGACCCAAAAACGAAGGCCCCCAAGGACCATGTCCCTGGGGGCCTTCGCCGTGACTAGCGTCTACCGACTAGCAACTACCAACTACCGGTAGTCCCGACCGAAGTCGTAGTCGTCGAGCGGCACAGCAGCACCGGTTCCGGTACCGAACACGTCGGGGGTGTAGTACCCGTCGTCGTACGAGGGGATCGCGTAGGCCGCGGCCCGCGCTTCCTCGGTCGGCTGGACCTGGATGTTGCGGTACCTGTTGATGCCCGTACCCGCCGGGATCAACTTACCGATGATGACGTTCTCCTTCAGACCGATGAGCTTGTCCGAGCGGCCGTTGATGGCCGCGTCGGTCAGGACCCTGGTGGTCTCCTGGAAGGACGCCGCGGACAGCCACGAGTCGGTCGCGAGCGACGCCTTCGTGATGCCCATGAGGACCGGGCGACCGGCTGCGGGCTCGCCGCCTTCGGCGACGACCTTGCGGTTGCCCGCTTCGAAGTCGGCGCGCTCGACCAGGGAGCCGGGGAGGAACTCCGCGGCGCCCGAGTCGATGATCGTGACCCGGCGGAGCATCTGCCGGACGATCACCTCGATGTGCTTGTCGTGGATCGCCACGCCCTGTGCGCGGTACACCTTCTGGACCTCGTCGACGAGGTGCAGCTGGGCTTCGCGCGGACCCATGACCCGCAGGACCTCGTGCGGGTCGGGGGTGCCTTCGAGCAGCTGCTGGCCGACGGTGACGTGGTCGCCGTCCGCGAGCGGGCCCGTGGGCGTGTTGGCCAGGCGCTGACGCTTGGACAGCTTCTCGAAGATGATCTCCTCGGACCCGTCGTCCGGGATGAGGGTGATCTTCCAGAAGCGGTCGCCGTCCTCCAGGCGGACACGGCCGTCGACGTCCGCGATGGGCGCCTTGCCCTTCGGCACACGAGCTTCGAAGAGCTCCTGCACACGGGGCAGACCGGTCGTGATGTCGTCACCGGCGACACCACCCTGGTGGAACGTGCGCATCGTCAGCTGCGTGCCGGGCTCACCGATCGACTGGGCGGCGACGATGCCGACGGCCTCGCCGACGTCGACGAGCTGGCCCGTCGCCATCGAGCGGCCGTAGCAGCTCGCGCACACACCGACCGGCGTCTCGCAGGTCAGGACCGAGCGGACCTTCACCTTGATGATGCCCGCCTCGACCAGCTTCGCCAGGGCCGGGTCGCCCAGGTCGTCGCCGCGGTTGAGGAGCAGGTTGCCGTTGTGGTCGTTCAGGTCGTCCGCGATGGTGCGGGCGTACACGCTCGTCTGCGCGAACTCGTGCATGACGACCTTGTCGCCGACCTTCTCACCGACCGGCAGGGTCACGCCGCGGGTGGTGCCGCAGTCGACCTCGCGGATGATGACGTCCTGCGACACGTCCACCAGACGACGGGTCAGGTAACCCGAGTCGGCGGTGCGCAGCGCGGTGTCGGCCAGACCCTTGCGGGCGCCGTGCGTGGCGATGAAGTACTCGAGCACCGACAAGCCCTCGCGGAACGAGGCCTTGATGGGGCGCGGGATGTACTCGCCCTTCGGGTTCGTCACCAGACCACGCATACCGGCCAGCGACCGGACCTGGGTCATGTTGCCCGCCGCGCCCGACTTCACGATCATGCGGATCGGGTTGTCGTCCGGGAAGTTGGCCTCCATGACCTCGGCGACCTCTTCCGTCGCCTTGGTCCACACCTTGACCAGCTCGTTGTTGCGCTCCACGTAGGAGAGCTGACCGCGCTGGTAGCGCTTCTCGACCGCTTCCGCGAGCTTCTCGTGCTCCTCGAGGATGCCCTGCTTGGCAGCGGGCACGAGGACGTCCGAGATGGCGACGGTGACGCCGGACCGGGTGGCCCAGTAGAAACCGGCGTCCTTCAGCTTGTCCAGCGTCCGGGCGACGGTGACCATCGGGTACCGCTCGGCCAGGTCGTTGATGATCGTGGCCTGCCGCTTCTTCGGCATGACCTCGTTGATGAACGCGTAGTCCTGCGGCAGGACCTCGTTGAAGAGGACACGGCCGAGGGTGGTGTTGGCCAGCCACGGCTGACCGGGCTCCCAGTCCTCGGGCGTCTCGTTCTTCGGCGGGTTCTTGTCCGTGACGCGGATCTTCACCATCGCCTGGAGGCCAAGGACCTTGCGGTCGAACGCCATCAGCGCCTCGGCCGGGGAGGAGTAGGCGTGGCCTTCGCCGAGGTCGCCTTCCTTGTGCCGGGTGAGGTGGTAGAGACCGGTCACCATGTCGAGTCGCGGCATGGCCAACGGCTTGCCGGACGCGGGCGACAGGATGTTGTTCGACGACAGCATCAGCACGCGCGCCTCGGCCTGCGCCTCGGCGGACAGCGGCAGGTGGACCGCCATCTGGTCACCGTCGAAGTCGGCGTTGAACGCTTCACACACGAGCGGGTGCAGCTGGATGGCCTTGCCCTCGACCAGCTGGGGCTCGAAGGCCTGGATGCCCAGGCGGTGCAGCGTGGGTGCGCGGTTCAGCAGCACGGGGTGCTCGGTGATGACCTCTTCCAGCACGTCCCACACGGCCGGGCGCGCGCGCTCGACCATCCGCTTGGCGGACTTGATGTTCTGCGCGTGGTTGAGGTCGACCAGCCGCTTCATCACGAACGGCTTGAACAGCTCCAGCGCCATCTGCTTGGGCAGACCGCACTGGTGCAGCTTGAGCTGCGGGCCGACCACGATGACCGAACGGCCGGAGTAGTCGACGCGCTTGCCGAGCAGGTTCTGGCGGAACCGGCCCTGCTTGCCCTTCAGCAGGTCGGACAGCGACTTGAGCGGGCGGTTGCCCGGCCCGGTCACCGGGCGACCACGGCGGCCGTTGTCGAACAGCGCGTCGACGGCCTCCTGGAGCATCCGCTTCTCGTTGTTGACGATGATCTCGGGCGCGCCGAGGTCGATCAGCCTCTTGAGGCGGTTGTTCCGGTTGATCACGCGGCGGTACAGGTCGTTCAGGTCCGACGTGGCGAAGCGGCCACCGTCGAGCTGCACCATCGGGCGCAGGTCCGGCGGGATGACCGGGACGCAGTCGAGGACCATGCCCTGCGGGTTGTTGCGGGTCGCCTGGAAGGCGGCCACGACCTTGAGCCGCTTGAGCGCACGCAGCTTCTTCTGGCCCTTGCCGCTGCGGATCGTCTCGCGCAGCACGTCGGCCTCGGCGTCGACGTCGTAGTCGCCCAGCAGGCGCTGGATCGCCTCCGCGCCCATGGCGCCGGTGAAGTAGTCGCCGTAGCGGTCGTACAGCTCGCGGTACAGCATCTCGTCCGCGATCAGCTGGGCGCGCTCGAGCTTGGTGAACGTGGACCAGATCTCGTCCAGCCGGTCCAGCTCGCGCTGGGCGCGGTCGCGGAGCTGGCGCATCTCACGTTCGCCGCCCTCCTTGACCTTGCGGCGGACGTCGGACTTGGCGCCCTCGGCCTCCAGCTCGGCGAGGTCGGCCTCGAGCTTCTGCGCGCGGCCTTCCACGTCGGCGTCGCGCTTGTTCTCGACGCGCTTGCGCTCGACCTGCATCTCGCTGTCCAACGTGGACAGGTCGTTGTGGCGCAGCTCGGTGTTGACGCCCACGATCACGTAGGCGGCGAAGTAGATGATCTTCTCGAGGTCCTTGGGGGCCAGGTCGAGCAGGTAGCCCAACCGGCTGGGAACGCCCTTGAAGTACCAGATGTGCGTGACCGGAGCGGCCAGTTCGATGTGGCCCATCCGCTCGCGGCGCACCTTGGCGCGAGTGACCTCGACGCCGCAGCGCTCGCAGATGATGCCCTTGAAGCGCACGCGCTTGTACTTGCCGCAGTAGCACTCCCAGTCCCGCGTGGGACCGAAGATCTTCTCGCAGAACAAGCCGTCCTTCTCGGGCTTGAGCGTGCGGTAGTTGATGGTCTCGGGCTTCTTGACCTCGCCGAACGACCACTGGCGAATGTCATCGGCGGACGCGAGACCGATGCGGAGCTCATCGAAGAAGTTGACGTCGAGCACGTCTTCTCTTCTCCCCTTCGGTTGTTTTGCTGCTCAGGAGTGTGGAAGTCGGGTCAGACGGCGGGGAGCACGCGGGAGGCGCGCTCCCCCACCGCTGACCAGCGAGGTCAGTTGACGACGTCGTCGACTGAAGGCGATTCGGACCGCGAGAGGTTGATGCCGAGGTTGGCGGCAGCCCTCTCCAGGTCCTCGTCGTCGCCATCGCGCATCTCGATCGCGGCGCCGTCCGAAGACAGCACCTCGACGTTGAGGCACAACGACTGCAGCTCCTTGAGCAGCACCTTGAAGGATTCCGGGATACCCGGCTCCGGGATGTTCTCGCCCTTGACGATGGCCTCGTAGACCTTCACGCGGCCGAGCACGTCGTCGGACTTGATCGTGAGAAGTTCCTGCAGGGTGTATGCGGCGCCGTACGCCTGCATCGCCCAGCACTCCATCTCACCGAAGCGCTGGCCACCGAACTGCGCCTTACCACCCAGCGGCTGCTGCGTGATCATCGAGTACGGGCCCGTGGAGCGCGCGTGGATCTTGTCGTCCACCAGGTGGAGCAGCTTCAGGATGTACATGTAGCCGACCGACACGGGGTGCGGGTACGGCTCGCCGGAGCGACCGTCGAAGAGCTGCGCCTTGCCGTTCTGCTTGACCATCCGCTCGCCGTCGCGGTTCGGGATGGTCGAGCCGAGCAGCCCGGTGATCTCCTCTTCCTGCGCGCCGTCGAACACCGGCGTGGCCGTGTTCGTGTTCGGCTCCACGTGGTAGAGGTCCTCGGGCAGGTTCTTCGCCCAGTCGGCCTCGCCGTCGATGCTCCAGCCCTGCTTGGCGATCCACCCGAGGTGGGTCTCCAGCACCTGGCCGATGTTCATACGACGGGGCACACCGTGCGTGTTCAGGACGATGTCGACCGGCGTGCCGTCCTCGAGGAACGGCATGTCCTCCGCGGGGAGGATCTTGCCGATGACGCCCTTGTTGCCGTGGCGGCCCGCGAGCTTGTCGCCGTCCTGGATCTTGCGCTTCTGGGCGACGTAGACCCGGACCAGCTCGTTCACGCCGGGGGGCAGCTCGTCGTCGTCCTCGCGGCTGAACACGCGGATGCCGATGACCTTGCCGTACTCGCCGTGCGGCACCTTCAGCGACGTGTCGCGCACCTCGCGCGCCTTCTCGCCGAAGATCGCGCGGAGCAGGCGCTCCTCCGGGGTCAGCTCGGTCTCGCCCTTGGGCGTGACCTTGCCGACCAGGATGTCGCCGGGCTGGACCTCGGCGCCGATGCGGATGATGCCGCGCTCGTCGAGGTCCGCGAGGACCTCCTCGGAGACGTTCGGGATGTCCCGCGTGATCTCCTCGGCACCCAGCTTGGTGTCGCGGGCGTCGATCTCGTGCTCTTCGATGTGGATCGAGGTGAGCACGTCGTCCTGCACGAGGCGCTGCGACAGGATGATCGCGTCCTCGTAGTTGTGGCCTTCCCACGGCATGATCGCCACGAGCAGGTTCTTCCCGAGGGCCATCTCGCCGTTCTCGGTGCAGGGGCCGTCCGCGAGGACCTGGCCCTGCTCCACGCGGTCACCCTCGTGGACGATCGGCTTCTGGTTGATGCAGGTGCCCTGGTTCGACCGGCGGAACTTGTGCATCCCGTAGGTCTGGCGGGAACCGTCGTCGGCCATCACCGTGACGTAGTCGGCGGAGATCTCCTCGACGACACCGGTCTTCTTGGCGACGACGACCTCGCCCGCGTCGACCGCGGCGCGCAGCTCCATGCCGGTGCCGACCAGCGGCGCCTCGCTGCGGAGCAGCGGGACGGCCTGGCGCTGCATGTTCGCGCCCATCAGTGCGCGGTTCGCGTCGTCGTGCTCGAGGAACGGGATCATCGCGGTCGCGGCCGACACCATCTGCCGCGGCGAGACGTCCATGTAGTCGACGTCCTCGGGCAGGATCAGCTCGACCTCGCCGCCCTTCTTGCGGACGAGGACGCGGTCTTCGATGAAGTTGCCGTCGAGGTCGATCTGGGCGTTCGCCTGCGCCTTGACGTACCGGTCCTCCTCGTCGGCCGTCAGGTAGTCGATCTGGTCGGTGACCCGACCGTCGACGACCTTGCGGTACGGCGTCTCGATGAAGCCGAACGGGTTGACCCGCCCGTAGGAGGACAGCGAGCCGATCAGGCCGATGTTCGGGCCTTCCGGCGTCTCGATCGGGCACATGCGGCCGTAGTGCGACGGGTGGACGTCCCGGACCTCCATGCCCGCGCGCTCACGGGACAGACCACCCGGACCCAGCGCCGACAGGCGGCGCTTGTGGGTCAGGCCCGCGAGCGGGTTGGTCTGGTCCATGAACTGCGAGAGCTGGGAGGTCCCGAAGAACTCCTTGATCGCGGCCACGACGGGACGGATGTTGATCAGGGTCTGGGGCGTGATCGCCTCGACGTCCTGGGTCGTCATCCGCTCGCGGACCACGCGCTCCATGCGGGACAGGCCCACGCGGATCTGGTTCTGGATCAGCTCGCCGACCGTGCGGAGGCGACGGTTGCCGAAGTGGTCGATGTCGTCGACCTCGACGGGCACCTCGGTCTCGCCGGGCTGCATGTTCGTCTCACCCGCGTGCAGGCGCACGAGGTACTCGATCGTCGTGACGACGTCGTCCTCGGTCAGCACGCCGGTGCTGATCGGGCTGGCCAGGCCCAGCTTCTTGTTGACCTTGTACCGGCCGACCTTGGCGAGGTCGTAGCGCTTCTCCTTGAAGAACAGGTTCTCCAGAAGGGCCTGCGCGCTCTCCTTGGTGGGGGGCTCGCCGGGGCGCAGCTTCCGGTAGATGTCGAGCAGTGCCTCGTCGGTGCCGGCGGTGTGGTCCTTCTCGAGCGTCGTGAGGAGGGTCTCGCTGAACGAGAAGCGCTCACGGATCTGCTCGGTGGACCAGCCCAGCGCCTTGAGCAGCACGGTGACGGGCTGGCGGCGCTTGCGGTCGATGCGCACACCGACGGTGTCGCGCTTGTCTACGTCGAACTCCAGCCAAGCACCCCGCGAGGGGATGATCTTGACGCTGAAGACGTCCTTGTCCGTCGTCTTGTCGACGTTCGTGTCGAAGTAGACGCCGGGCGATCGGACGAGCTGGGAAACCACGACCCGCTCGGTGCCGTTGATGATGAACGTGCCCTTGTCGGTCATCATCGGGAAGTCACCCATGAACACCGTCTGGCTCTTGATCTCGCCAGTGGTGTGGTTGGTGAACTCCGCCGTGACGAACAACGGGGCGGCGTACGTCATGTCCTTGTCCTTGCACTCCTCGGTCGAGGCCTTGACCTCGTCGAAGCGCGGGTCGGAGAAGGAGAGGGACATCGAGCCCGAGAAGTCTTCGATCGGCGAGATCTCGTTGAGGACCTCTTCGAGGCCGCCCGTCGGCGCCTCGTCACCGGCGTCGATGCGGCGCTGGAACCAGGCCTCATCACCGGTGAGCCATTCGAAGGACTGAATCTGCAGGTCAAGCAGGTTGGGCGTCTTGAGCGGTTCGTGGATCTTCGCAAATGAGACCCGCTTGGGCGCTCCAGGGATCCCCGACGTGGAGTTGGTCGCAGCAGTGGCCTTGGTCGCGCGAGAGATCGCCAAGATGCGTCCTTCCAGGGACTAATTAGCTGGCTAGCAGCGGACTAGCACGGCTGTCAAGGGTGCGGCGCCGCCGTGCGCATCCGTGACTCGGCAGGCTTCCTCTCGGCGAAGAGGGGCCCAACAAGGGGGCAAAACGGGATGAGGGCAGCGCAAAGGAGCAGTCTAGCCACACACACGGCGACTGTCGAGAGGCACCTGGAAGGACCTTTCTCGTGTTCGGAAACAGAGTGACCCTGCCTGCGCCCACAGTCAAGATGCCACGCCCCGATCACTCCGGTGGCGCAAGCCATGTTTACCGGAAGTAACGTCGTTGACCAGCGCAAACACGAGCGGAGCAGCGGGGGCGATCCAGGACGCCGTCCAGAAGGGCTCCACTGGGACGTGTACACCGTGGACAAAAATCAGCCCGAAAGTGTGGCCGGCGTCACGCGTTCAGGGGGTTGAAGTGGATCTTCAACGTCCCTGTGAAGGCCCGAACAGGCCGTTGTCGCCCGATCCACTGATCGGACGTCTACTTCGCGTCGGCGCACTTGGCCATCTCGGCGGACTGGTCGCCGGTCTGGCCGAACATCTCCATGTTGTCGACCTTCCAGCGGCCGTCGGCCCGCTGGGTCCCGACGCGCATCATCGCGATGCCGCCGCCGGTCGTGTTGTCGGTCGTGCGCGTGGTCACCTGGTCGATGAACAGCAGGACGGTGGCGCGGTCGCCGTCCAACGACGTGACGCCGCTGCTCACGACCCGGACGGTCACCACGAGCTTCTGCTCGGGGGCCAGCGACTTCACCGGGCCGAAGATCGCGTTGTACTGGCACTTCGCCTTGCCGACCAGCAGCTCGTTCGCGGCGCTCTCGGTGGCCGCGACGTCGGCGAAGTTGTAGGAGAAGGCCTTCTCGACCGCCTCGCGCGCCTGGCCGCTGACCTCGGTCGTGCCCCCGGTGTCGACCAGCGCCTGGTTGACGCTCGTGCCCCGGTCGCGGGTCTGGAACCAGTAGCCCAGGCCCGCCAGCGCGGCCGCCACCAGGAGCAGGACCAGCGGCAGGAGCAGCGGGGACCGGGTCTTCCCGGCCTGGTCAGCGGTGTCCGCGGCGTCGGCGGCGTCCGACTCGGCGTCGGCTGCCTCGTCGTCGGCGGTCCTGGGGGTCGGCGACGGGACCCTGGTCGACGTGCGCCTGCGGCCGACCGGCTTGGCGGGAGCGGGAGCGGGTTCGACCTCAGCCTCGGCGGGCTCGGTGTCGGTGTCGCCGAGGTCGACGGCGTCCACCGCCGCGGTGGGGACGTCGTCGGTGTCGGGTGCCGCGGTCTTGGCGAGGCTCACCCGGTCGGGCACGTCGACGCTCTCGACCGCGGTCGGCTCGTCGACGGGGGGCGCGGCGGTCTCGGGGGCTTCCACCTGCGGCGCCGCGTCCGGGGCGGCGGGCTCGGCCTGCCGCTGCTTGTTCAGCCCGGCGACCTTCGGGCGGTAGGCGGGCGTCGACGGGACCGGGCGGCGGCGGGGCGGCGGGGGCACTGGGGAGTCCAATCTGTTCACGCTGGTCGGGCGGCTGGTCAGGCGCCGCCCGCGGCGACGGGGCCGAGCGCGCTGAGCTTCCAGCCCGCGTCCGTGCGGCTCAGGTCCGTCTGGTAGCGGTTGACCTTCTTGACCGACTGCCCGCCGTCGGGCGTCACGGTCGTCTCGACGACGGCGATCAGGTGGGCCTGACCGGCGCGGTCGTCGAGCTCGGTGACGGCCGCGTCGAGCACCCGGCTGGTGGTGACGGTCTTGGCGTCCTGGATCTGCTTCTTGCGGCTGTCCTTGCCGGTCTCGATCTCCTGGTGCAGGTCGCCGGTGGACGAGTCCATCCAGCGCGCCAGGTCCTCGTCGACCTTGCGGTAGTCGAGGGTGGTGAAGGTGGCGATGCCGACCTGGCCGACGCGCAGCACCTCGTCGCGCTCCCGCGCGTACACGGCGCCGTCGTCGGTCGACCCGCCCAGCCACGACACGCCCGCCCACGCCGCGTACCCGGCGGCGAGCACCACGAGCACGGCGCTCAGCGGCAACGCCCATCGGCGGAAGTTCACTTCGCTCCTCCTAGCCCGGCAGGCCGAGCAGCTGGCCGAGGCTGGTCAGCAGGGGCGCGGTCTGGGCCGCGGTCCCGGTCTGCTCCTGACCCGGCTGCGTGGTCTCGTTGCCCTGGGGTGTGGTCGGTTGACCACCGTAGGGCGCGTTCTGGGCTCCGCGCACGGTGGTGGCGCTCCCCCGCGCCAGCGCGCAGTACGCCTGCGTGTTGAGCGCGACGGGGGTGGTGTCGGTGCCCTGCCTGATCGGGGTGCCCTCGTAGCCCACGGTGCACGGGGCCGGGTCGAACACGTTGATCGCGAGGCCGAAGTGGGCGGTGCCGTCGCCGGGGGCGACGGTGAAGCCGCCGCCGACCACGATCGGGTAGGTCACGGCGATCTGCTCCAGGCCGTCCAGCCTGCTGACCAGGATGTTCGACGTGGTGAGCAGGTTCGCGAACACCACGCCGAGGTTCGAGCCGCTCTCGCGGAGCAGCCCGGACACCTGCTCGGCGGCCCGCGGGCTCACGGCGATCAGGTTCCGCAGGTCGCCGTCGGACTTCTTCAGCTGCTCGGCGAGCAGCCGCAGGTCGCCGCTGAACGACCGGATCGCGCTCCCCTGCTGGGCCTGCGTGGTGAGCACGGTCACGCCGTCCTGGAGCAGGGCCTTCGTCTGCGGCAGGTGGTCGGTCGCGGTCTGGGTGAACGACCGGGTGTTGTCCAGCAGCACCTGGAGGTCGGGGCCGGTGCCGTTGAAGGCGATGTCCAGCTCGTCGACGACGGTCCGCAGCGCGTCCGTCGGCACGGACTTGGCGAACGCGTCGAGGTTGGCGAGCAGGTTGTCGACCGGCGGCGGGACGCTGGTGGCGCTGCGCGGGATGACCGCGCCCGCCTCCAGGTACGGGCCGTCGTCGCGCTTGGGGCGCAGGTCCACGAACTGCTCGCCGACCGCGGACCGGTTCGCCACCACGGCGTCCAGGTCCGACGGCACGCGCGGCGCGTCCGGGTTGATGTCCAGGTCGACCTCGACGCCGTCCGCGGCCAGGCGCAGCGCCCCGACCCGGCCGATCGTCACGCCGCGGTAGGTGACCTCGGCGTTGCTGAAGATGCCGCCGGAGTCCGCGAGCTGCATCGTCACGACGTAGCCGGACGAGCCGACCAGCCTGCCGAGCCCGACGTACCGGGCCCCGACGTAGCTGATGCCGACCAGGGCGATCACCAGGAACGCGCCGATCTGGAGCTTGATCTTGCGGGGGATCACCGGCCGCCTCCCAGCAGTCCGCCGAGCAGGTCGCCGAGGCCGGTCCCGGTGCCGATGCCGGGCACCGGGAGGTTCGGCAGCGGCAGGGGCAGCGACGGCAGCGGCTTGCCGTCCAGGCCGGGGATGCCGGGCAGGAGGCCCTGCCGCGAGGAGCCCAGGTTGTCGACGATGCTGCCGAGGTTCAGGTCGAGGTTCAGGAACGCGTTCGTGTAGTCGCCCTTGATGCCGTCGACCGCCGCGTCCGGGAACGGGTAGGTGAAGAGGAGCTGGAACGCGTTCGGCAGGTTCGTGCCGGCCTCGGCGAGCTTCTGCAACGTCGGTGACAGCGCCTTCAGGTCCGCGACCAGGTCTTCCTTGCTCTTGTTCACCGTGTCGACGGCGACGCCGGACAGCTCGTCCAACGCCTGGAGCAGGGTGACGAGCTGGGTGCGCTGGTCGGCGAGGACCTTCAGGCCGGGTTCGAGGGTGTCGAGCACTCCCCCGATCTGGTCGCGCTGGGCGTTGAGCGTGCCGCCGAGCCGGTTGACCCCGTCCAAGGCCCTGGTGATCTCGACCTTGTGCCCGTCCAGCTGCGTGACCAGCGTGTTCACGTTCGTCAGCAGCGAGCGGATCTCCGGCTCGTTGCCCTCGGTGGCGGCGTTCAGCTCCTTGGCGATGTCCTGGAGCTGCGCGACGCCACCGCCGTTGAGCAGCAGCGACAGCGCGCCGAAGACCTCTTCGACCTCGGGGTTGCGGTTCGTCCGGTCCACCGGGATCAGCGCGCCGTCGACGAGCTTGCCCTCCTCCTTGCCCTCGGCGGGCTTGGCCAGCTCGACGAACTTCTCGCCGAGCAGCGCGGACTGGCGGAGCTTGGCGACGGAGTTGGCGGGCAGCACGACGTCGCCGTTCACGGCCACGGTCACCTCGGCGGTCCAGCCGTCCGGGGCGAGGTCGATCTTCTCCACCTTGCCGACGGCGACGTCGTTGACCTTCACGCCCGCCTGCGGCACGAGGTCGAGCACGTCCTTGAACTGCACCTTCACCCGGTACGGCCGGTCGCCGAGGTCGGCGCCGCCGGGCAGCGGCATCGTGTAGACGCCGTCGAAGCCGCCGGAGCCGCAGCCCGCGAGGAGGGCGACCGAGACGAGGACGGGGACCAGTCGCTTCACTGCGGCACACCTCCCAGCGGCAACGGCAGGGGCAGCTTGCCCTGGCTGAGCGAGCCGAGCGCCTCGGCGGGCGTGGGCAGCGGCAGCGCGCCGGTCAGCACGGGTTCGAGCTGCGAGCACACCTGCGACAGCGCGAGCGGGACGGTGCCGGGCTCGACCTGCTGGATCAGCTTGCAGACCAGCACGATCGGCGGCTGGTTCAGCTCGTTGATGTCGGCGCGGGTGTCGAGGGTTCCCGACGCGGCGTTGTAGGAGTTCTGGAGGTTGCCGAGGGCGAGCGGGGCGACGTCGAGGGTCTCGGCGAGCGCGGCCCGCTGCTTCACCAGGACGCCGGTGATGCTCGCCAGCTTGTCCACGTTGGACTTGAGGACGGCCCGGTTGTCCTTGATGAACCCCTGCACCTGGCCGAGGGCGTTGGCCAGCTCGGTCAACGCGGCCCCGAGGTTCTCGCGTTCGTCGGCGAGGAACCCGGCCACCTCCGCGAGCTGTTTGTTGAAGTCCCGGACCTGGCTGTCGTTGGCCGCCAGCATGGCGGTGAAGCTCGACAGGTTGTCGACCGTGGCGAACAGGTCCTCCTTCGAGCCGGAGAGGGTCCTGGTCGCGTCGCCGAGGTTGCGGATGGTGTCGTTGAGAGCCTGGCCGTTGCCGTCGAGGTTGTTCGCGGCGCTGGTGAGCAGGTCCGACAGCGAGCCGTTCTTGTTGGCCCCGTTGGGACCCAGCGCGGTGGTGAGCTTGTCCAGGCTGGAGTACAGCTCGTCCAGCTCGACGGGGGTCGCGGTGCGCTCGCGCGGGATCACCACGTCGTCGCCCATGGTCGGGCCCGCGGTGTAGGCGGGAGCGAGCTGCACGTACCGGTCGCTGACCACGCTCGGCGCGACGACGACGGCCTGCGCGTCGGCGGGCACCTTCACGTCGCGGTCGAGCGTCATGGTGACCCGCACGAGCTTGCCCTCGGGCTGGACGTCGTCGATGGTGCCGACCTTCACGCCGAGCACCCGCACGTCCGACCCCTGGTAGAGCCCGACGGCCGCGCCGAACAGCGCGGTGACCCTGCGGCTGTTGACGCCGGAGAAGATCCACCACAGCGCCGCCGACGCGACCAGCGCCAGCACGCACGCCATCGCCAGCGCTCGACCGAGGTCGCGACCCGCCTTCGTCCGCGCCATCACTTCCCCCTCTGGACGCCGGGAGGCAGGCAGCCCTCTTCGTTGAACCCGACCACGCCGAGGTTCACCGACGGGGGCAGCAGGCCGCAGAGGTACACGTCGAACCAGCGGCCGTTGCCCAGGGTGTTGGCGAACACCCGGTAGAACGGCGCCATCAGCGCGAGCCCCTTGTCGAGGCTGTCCTGGTTGCGCTGCAACAGGGTCGTGACCCGCTCCAGCTGCTCCAGCGCGGGTTTCAGCTGCGCGTTGTTGTCCTGCACCAGCCCGGTCAGCTCGGTCGACAGGTCACGGGTTCCCCTGAGCAGCAACGAGATCGCGTCCTTCCGCTTGCGCAGCTCGCCGAGCAGCAGGTTGCCGTCGGACAGGAGCTTCTCGAACTGCTCGTTGCGGTCGGACAGGGTCTTGGTGATGTCCCTGGTGTTGCCCAGCAGCTTCGCGAGCTGCTCGTCGCGCGAGGAGATCGTCTTCGACAGCGCGGACAGGCCGTCCAGCGCGCCGCGGACGCTGTCCGACGAGCCCTCGAACGTCTGGGACAGCACCTCGAAGCTGTCCGAGAGCTGCTTGGTGTCGATCTGGCCGACGGTGGTCGCGAGGCCGTTGAACGCCTCGTTCACGTCGTACGGGGCGAGCGTGCGGTCCTTCGGGATCGGCAGGCCGGGGTCCAGCGGCAGCGACCCCTGCGGGTCCAGCGCCACGAACTTCTGGCCCAGCAGCGTCTTGATCCGGATCGTCGCCGTGGTGCGGTCGCCGACCCAGGCGTCCTTGACCTTGAACGACACCCGCACGAGGTTGCCGTCCAGCTTCACCTTCGTCACCTTGCCGACCTTGACCCCGGCGACGCGGACCTCGTTGCCGGACACCAGGCCCGCGGCCTCGCTGAACTCGGCGGAGTACGTCGTGCCGCTGCCGATGATGGGCAGGTCGTCGGAGTAGAACGCGGCGACCAGCAGCAGCGCGATCAGCGTGAGGCTGATGGCGCCGACCGTGACCGGGTTCCGTTCGGGTTTCATCGACGGCACCTCGGCTGCGTCACGGGCAGGGCGGTGATCGGGATCGGGGTGGTGATGACCGGCGGGACGGCGATCTGGCCGCTGCCCTCGCACAGGAAGAAGTTGAACCACGAGCCGTAGGTCGCGGTGCGGGTGATCGTCTCCAGCTTGCTCGGCAGCTTCTGGATCGCCGCCTCGACGACGGCCTCGTTGTCGCCGAGGTTCTTCGACACCAGGCCGAGCGAGGCGATGTCGTCCTTCAACGGCTGCCGCGCCTGGTCGAGCAGGCCCGCGGTGGTGGAGGTGAGGTCGCCGAGCGCGGTGACCGCCTCGCCGATGGGCTCCCTGTCCTGCGCCAGGCCGGACACGAGCTGCTGCACGGTCGTGACGAGCGTGGACAGCTGCTCGCCGCGCGAGTTCACCGTGTCCAGCACCGAGTTGAGGTTGTCGATGACCTCGCCGATGACCTGGTCCTTGCCCGCGAGCGTGGACGTCAGCGAGGCGGTGTGCCGCAGCAGGCTGTCGATCGTGCCGCCCTCGCCCTGGAGGACCTGGATGATCTCGTAGGACAGCTTGTTGATGTCCTCGGGGTTGAGCGCCTGGAACAGCGGCTTGAACCCGTTGAACAGCACGGTGAGGTCGAGCGCGGGCTTGGTGCGCTCCAACGGGATCACGCCGCCCTCGGGCAGCACCGCGTTGAGGTCGCCGACGCCCGGCTCCAGCGCGATGTACCGCTGGCCGACGAGGTTGCGGTACTTGATCGTCGCCGTGGCCGACGCGGGGAGCTTGCGGTCGCCGTCGATGCTGAAGGCGACCTCGGCGAGCCGCCGGTCGACGACCCGGATGTCCTCGACCTGGCCGACGCGGACACCCGCGATGCGGATGTCGTCGCCCTTGTTCAACGCGGTCACGTCGGTGAACCGCGCGGTGTAGCCGGTGGCGCTCTTGAGGCTCACGTTGGCGATCGTGACCGCGAGCAGCGTGGTCGCCAGGATCGTGACCACGGCGAAGACGATCAGCTTGATCAGGGGTGCGGCGAGTCCTCTCACTTCACCGTCACCTCCGTCCCGCGGTAGAGCGGGCCGAGCAGCAGGCTGGTGAAGCTGGGCATCTCCCTGCTGGGCACGCCGACCTCACCCGCCAGCAGCACCGAGAGCATCCGCTGCTCCTCGGGCGAGTTCGCGACGCTCTCCGCCGACACGGCCGACGGGCTGGTGGTGCCGCCCTGGGCCGTGGCCGGGGGCAGGACGCCGTCGTTGGCGCTGCGGGCCGCGGGCGGCGGCTTCGAGCCGTCGACCAGCGGGCCCTCCGGCGGGTACTGGGGGAACGGGTTGGGCCGCGGGATGATGTCGTAGCAGCGGGGGCCGCGCTTGTCGCCGTACACCGGCTCGTCCTGGTTGGGCAGGTACTTGCCGCGGTTCGCGGTGATCTCCATGGTGATGTGCAGGCCGGGCTTGGCCGTGCCCTCGCCGAACGCCTTGCTGATCACCGGCGTGAACTCGGTGAGCCCCTTGAGCAGGCACGGGTACTCGGGCGCGTACTTGGCGAGCAGCTCCAGCGTCGGGCGGCTGGTGTCGGCGAGCTGGATCAGGTTGTTCTTGTTGACCGTGAGGAAGCTGGTCAGGTCGCGCGAGGTGGTCGTCAGCGTCCCGTACAGGGCCAGCAGGTTGTCGCGCTGCTCGACGATGGTCTTGCTCGTCGTGGTCGCGTCGGTGAGGGCCTGCACCAGGTCGGGCGCGGCGTCGGCGTAGACGTTGCTGACGTCCGCGAGCCTGCTGATGCCCTCCTTGAGCGCGGGCAGCTGCGGGTTCAGCTCGCCGAGGTAGGAGTCGAGCTGGACGAGGGTCTGGCCGAGCGGCTTGCCCCGGTGGTCCAACGCCTGCGAGACCGCGGTCAACGTGGTCGCGAGCTTCTCCGGCTGCACGGCCTGGAGCACCGGCATCAGGTCGTTGAGGACCTGCTCCAGCTCGATCGCGCTGCTGGACCGGTCCTGCTCGATGACCGAGCCGTCGGTGAGGTGCCCGCCCGCGGAGTCCTTCGGCAGCACCAGGTTCACGTACCGCTCGCCGAACAGGGTCTTCGGCAGCAGCCGCGCGGACACGTCCTTCGGGATCAGGTCGACCTTGTCCGGTTGCAGCGCCAGTTCGAGTTCAGCGCCGTCGCCGGTGCTGCGGATCTGGCGGACCTCGCCGACGATCAGCCCGCGCACCTTCACGTCCGACGCCCGCAGCAGCTGGTTGCCGACGTGGTCGGTCTTCAGCGTGACGGTGACGACCTTCGTGAACGCGTTGTCGTACAGCGCCACGGTGAGCCCGAGGAACGTCACGATGACCGTGAGGAAGACGAGGCCGAGCAGCCGTTGCCTGATCATCAGCCCGCGATCCTCACCGTCGTCGTGGTGCCCCAGATCGCCAGGCTCAGGAAGAAGTCGAGCAGGCTCGTGGTGACGATGGCGGTGCGGACCGCGCGGCCGACGGCGACGCCGACACCCGCGGGGCCGCCGCTGGCGCGGTAGCCGTAGTAGCAGTGGGTCATGATGATCACGACGGCGAACACCAGGACCTTGCCGAACGACCACAGGACGTCGATCGGCGGTAGGAACAGGTTGAAGTAGTGGTCGTACGTGCCCGCGGACTGGCCGTAGAACTGCACGGTGATCGTCCGCGCGGCGAGGTAGCTGGTCAGCAGGCCGATCACGTACAGCGGGATGATCGCGACGAAACCCGCGATGATCCGGGTCGTGACCAGGAACGGCATGGACGGGATGCCCATGACCTCCAGCGCGTCGATCTCCTCGGAGATCCGCATCGCGCCGAGCTGCGCGGTGAAACCGGAGCCGACCGTGGCGGACAGCGCGAGGCCCGCCACCAGCGGGGCGATCTCGCGGGTGTTGAAGTACGCGCTGACGAAGCCCGCGAACGCCGACGTGCCGATCTGGTTCAACGCCGTGAAGCCCTGGAGGCCGACGACCGTGCCGGTGAACACCGACAGGCCGACCATCACGCCGATCGTGCCGCCGATGACGGCCAGCGCCCCGCTGCCGAAGCTGACCTCGGCCAGCAGGCGCAGGGTCTCGCGCAGGTAGCGGCGCAGGACGCGCGGCGTCCACGCGAGCGCGCGCAGGTAGAACGACAGCTGGTCGCCGAAGCCGTCGAGCGCCTGGAGCGGACGGCCCGCCGCTTTGCGGAAGTCCATCAGCTCCCCTTCGCCGGGACGACCGTGAGGTAGATCGTGGTGAGCACGAAGTTCACGAAGAACAGCAGCAGGAACGTGATGACGACGGCCTGGTTCACCGCGTCGCCCACGCCCTTCGGCCCGCCCGCCGGGTTGAGGCCGCGGTAGGCGGCCACGATGCCCGCGATGAACCCGAAGATCAACGCCTTGAACTCGCTGATCCACAGGTCCGGGAGCTGTGCGAGGGCCGAGAAGCTCGCCAGGTACGCCCCCGGCGTGCCGTCCTGGAGGACCACGTTGAAGAAGTAGCCGCCCATCACGCCGACGACGCTGACCATGCCGTTGAGCAGGACGCTGACCAGCATCGCGGCCAGCACGCGCGGCACGACGAGGCGTTGGATCGGCGAGACGCCGAGCACCTCCATCGCGTCGATCTCCTCGCGGATCTTGCGCGACCCGATGTCCGCGCAGATCGCGCTGCCGCCCGCGCCCGCGATCAGCAGCGCCGTCACGATGGGGCTGGCCTGCTGGATGATCGCCAGCACGCTCGCCGCGCCGGTGAACGACTGCGCGCCGATCTGCCTGGTCAGCGAGCCGAGCTGGAGGGCGATGACCGCGCCGAACGGGATCGACACCAGCGCCGTCGGCAGGACCGTGACGCTGACGATGAACCAGCTCTGCTGGATGAACTCGCGCAGCTGGAACGGCCGCTTGAACGCGCTGCGGGTGACGTCGATGCCGAGCGCGAAGAGCTTGCCGGTCTCCCGCAGGGCGCCGACACCGGGCGCGGTCACAGGTCACCGGCCTTGCGCTGCCACTCGGTGTGCTCCCGCGGGTAGGGCGAGGGCGTCCGCGGCCCGGCACCCGCGAGCACGCCGTACTTGCTCTGCTCGGCCGGGGTGAGGCTCGCGATGATGCCCTGCTGGGCCTCGTGCGGGAGCGTGTGGATGATGCTCATGACCCGGTCCTTGCGGCGGCGCACGGCGTCCCTCATCGGGAGGCCGGGGGTCGGCTCGATCTGCGGGACCACGCCGCGCACGTCCTCGTCCGGGGAGCCGTCGGAGTGGCCCGCGTCGCGGTGGGCGAGCTCGGCGGCCATCGTGGCCTGGTCCTTCTCCTCGGACATGCCGATCGGGCCGATGCGGCGGCCGTTGAGGAACTGCTCGACCACCGGTTCGTCGCTGGTCAGGAGCACCTCCCGCGGCCCGAACATCACCAGTTCGCGGCGGAACAGCATGCCGAGGTTGTCCGGGACGGTGCGGGCCACGGTGATGTTGTGGGTGACGATGAGGATCGTGGCGTCGATCTGCGCGTTCAGGTCGATCAGGAGCTGGCTCAGGTAGGCGGTCCGGACCGGGTCCAACCCGGAGTCCGGCTCGTCGCACAGGATGATCTCCGGGTCGAGCACCAGCGCCCTGGCCAGGCCCGCCCGCTTGCGCATACCGCCGGAGATCTCGCCGGGGAGCTTCTTCTCCGCGCCGACGAGACCGACCATCTCCATCTTCTCGAGGACGATGCGGCGCACCTCGGCCTCGGTCTTGCGGGTGTGCTCGCGGAGCGGGAAGGCGACGTTGTCGAACAGGTTCATGGAGCCGAAGAGGGCCCCGTCCTGGAAGAGGACGCCGAACATCTTCCGGATCTCGTAGAGCTTGTGCTCGGAGCAGCGGACGAGGTCCGTGCCGTTGATGATGATCTTGCCCTGCTCGGGTTTGAGCAGCCCGACCAGGGACTTCAGGAAAACCGACTTGCCGGTGCCCGAGGGGCCCAGCATGACGCTGACCTCACCCGGCGGGATGCTGAGCGTGACGTCCCGCCAGATGGTCTGCTTGCCGAAGGACTTCGTGAGACCTTCGACCACCACCTCGACGCCCATCACACCTCCCGAATCGGGTCATGACACACAGGTGCAACGAGCCCGAGTCAGCGAGGTTACTCACCAGTTGGAGTAACGGGGGTTGCGGACGGATAACGCCTGCGTCGCCCGATGGGGTGAAACACGTGCCCTGGCACGGCACAAGGCGGGCGCCCCGAAGGGCACCCGCCTTGTGCGGAGGTGGGGCTAGATCACTTGACGGTGATCTTGGCGCCGGCAGCCTCGAGCTTCTCCTTGGCCGCCTCGGCGGCGTCCTTCGCGACCTTCTCGAGGATGGCCTTGGGAGCGGACTCCACGAGCTCCTTGGCCTCCTTCAGACCCAGACCGGAGACGACCTCGCGGACGACCTTGATGACCTGGATCTTCTTGTCGCCGGCGGACTCGAGGACGACGTCGAACTCGTCCTGCTCCTCGACCTCGGCCGCAGCGGCGCCGGGGCCCGCGGGGCCCGCCATCGCGACGGGGGCAGCGGCGGTGACCTCGAAGGTCTCCTCGAACTGCTTCACGAACGCGGACAGCTCCAGGAGGGTCATCTCCTTGAAGACGTCGAGCAGCTCGTCGTTGCTGAGCTTCGCCATGGTGGCGGTCCTTTCGGTAACCACGTCCCGGTCAGGGGACGCGAGTGCTTGGGTGTGTGATCAGCTCTCGGCGGGCTCTGCGGCGTCGGCGGCCGGAGCGGCGGCGTCCGAGGACCCCTCCGCGGCGCGCTTGTCCGCAAGTGCCTGGGCCAGGCGAGCGACCTGGGAAGCCGGGGCGGCAAACAGGCCCGCGGCCTTCGACAGGTTGCCCTTCATCGCGCCCGCCAGCTTGGCGAGCAGCACCTCACGGGAGTCGAGGTCCGCAATGCGGGTGACCTCGTCCACCGAGAGGGAGCGGCCATCCATGTAGCCGCCCTTGATGACCAGGGCCTTGTTGTCCTTCGCGAAGTCGCGCAGGGTCTTGGCCGCGTCGACCGGCTCGCCTTCGATGAAGGCGATGGCGGTCGGGCCGATGAGAAGGGCCTCGAGGCCCTCCACGCCGGCGTCCTGAGCGGCACGCTTGACCAGCGTGTTCTTCGAGACGGTGTACGTGGCGCCCGTGCCGAGAGCGCGACGCAGCGTGGTGAGCTGCGCCATGGAGAGGCCACGGTACTCGGTGATGACTGCTGCCGAGCTGCCACGGAACTTCTCCGTGATCTCGGCGACGGCCGACACCTTGGTGGGCTTCGCCATGATCGCCTCCTCTCTGGGCTGGGTGTTACCGCGGCCTGAGAGGTCCCGAAACAACAAAAACGCCCCGGCGCAGAGCGGCACGGGGCGTGGATCTTCAACCATGGCAAGCCAAGGCTTGGGATACTTCCTCGTCCTCCTGCGCGGGCCGCCCCCATTGCAACGGGGCCTTCGTTCCCTTGCGGGAAGACCGGCGGTCTTTGGTGGAACAGCTCAACGGTAGCCGATGGGCGGTCGCGGCTCCAAATCGAGACGGCATGATGTACGGGTGACGGACAGCACGAGCAACGGACCGCAGCAGCCGCAGCCGCCTGCGGAAATCGATCCGGAGCAGTTGCGGCAGTTCCAGGAGTTCCAGCGGTTCCAGGACTACCAGCGCTTCCAGCAGGCACGGGAGGGCCACGCCCCCCTGGCGTTGCCGCCGGGAGACACAGGCCCCGCCTCACAACCGCCCGCGGTGCAACCACCGATCCAGACCGTCTACGTGAAGCCCGCGCCCAAGCCGATGTGGCAGATCATCCTGGGCAGCAAACTGGTGCGCTGGCTGGTGATGCTGCTGATCCTGGCCCTGCTGGGGGGCTACGCCTACAACCGGTGGTTCGGCGGCGACGACCCCGGTGACATCGCCGTCGACAGCGGGGGCAACAAGGGGAACGTCATCGCCCCCACCAACGCGTACGGCTTGCAGGGCACCGTGGGCATCTTCTACAAGCACGTGTCGCAGGGGTCCGACAGCCGAGCGTGCAACCTGTTCGCCGACGACGGCCGTGCCCGGCAGAAGTTCGCGACGGCGTTCTCGGCACCCGACTGCCAAGCCGCCATCCGATCGCTGCACGACCAGGTCAGCAACGTCTCGGACTACGAGCAGGTGTACTTCGCGGACACGATGCTGAAGGAACCGCTGACGAACACCACCACCGTCAGCTCCTGCAAGGACCTGACGGTGGTGGGCGGACCTCGGCTGGGGAAGTTCGTCCTGACCAAGCAGTCCGGAAGCGGAGCCTGGATCATCACCGACTACGAGGCCGAGCCCGCCGGGTGTCCTGCCGTGGACAGCGGAGGCAACAAGGGGAACGTCATCGCTCCCGTCAACGCTTACGGCTTGCAGGGCACCGTGGGGACCTTCTACAAGCACGTGTCGCAGGGGTCATCGGCTCAAGCCTGCGCCCTGTTCACCGGTGACGGGCGGGCCAAGCAGAAGTTCGCCGCCGCGTTCTCGGCACCCGACTGCGAGGCTGCCGTCACAGCCCTCCACGGTCAGGTCACGAACGTCTCGGACTACGAACAGCCCCTCTTCCCGGACCGGATGCTGAAGGAGCCGACGACGAGCGTCACCGAGGTCAGTTCTTGCAAGGACCTGACGGTGAGCGGCGGGCCCCGACTGGGGAAGTTCGTGCTCTCCTACCAGGACAACAAGACCTGGCTCATCTCCGACTACGCAGCCGAGACCGCCGCCTGCTGAACCCCCCGACAACGCGAAAGCCCCCGGCGACCAAGTCGCCGGGGGCTTTTTCACACTTGCGAGTCGATCAGACCTCGTCGACGAGCAGGTTGCGCGTGCGGTTCGGGTCGACCGGGATGCCGGGGCCCATCGTGGTGGAGACGGTGACCTTCTTCAGGAACCGGCCCTTCGCCGCGGAGGGCTTGGCGCGGAGGACCTCGTCGAGGGCGGCCGCGTAGTTCTCGACCAGCTTCTCGGTGTCGAACGAGGCCTTGCCGATGACCAGGTGCAGGTTGGCCTGCTTGTCAACGCGGAAGTTGATCTTGCCGCCCTTGATGTCCTGGACCGCCTTGGTGACGTCGGGCGTCACGGTGCCGGTCTTCGGGTTCGGCATCAGGCCACGCGGGCCGAGGATGCGGGCGATGCGACCGACCTTGGCCATCTGGTCGGGGGTGGCGATGGCGGCGTCGAAGTCGAGCCACCCGCCCTGGATGCGCTCGATCAGGTCTTCCGAGCCGACGGCGTCGGCGCCCCCCGCCACAGCCACGGTCGCCTTGTCGCCGGTCGCGAAAACGATGACGCGAGCGGTCTTGCCGGTGCCGTGCGGCAGGTTCACGGTGCCGCGGACCATCTGGTCGGCCTTGCGAGGGTCGACGCCCAAGCGGATGGCGACCTCGACGGTCGCGTCGAGCTTCACCTTGGAAGTTTCCTTGGCGAGCTTGGCTGCCTCCAGCGGCGAGTACAGCCGCTCACGGTCAACCAGCTCGGCGGCCTGACGGTAGGCCTTGCTGCGCTTCATGTCTGTTCCCTAACTCAGTGGATCAGTTGTGGTGCGAGCTGCGCTGAGCTCTCCCACGTACTTCGGTGTATTTGGGTGGATCAGCCTTCGACCGTGATGCCCATGGAACGGGCGGTGCCTGCGATGATCTTCGCGGCCTGGTCGACGTTGGTGGCGTTGAGGTCGACCATCTTGCCCTCGGCGATCTCGCGGACCTGGGCCATGGTCACCTTGGCGACCTTGACGCGGTGCGGCTCGCCCGAACCCTTTTCCACACCGGCGGCCTTGAGGAGCAGCTTCGCGGCGGGCGGGGTCTTGAGCTTGAAGTCGAACGTGCGGTCCTCGTACACGGAGATCTCGACCGGCACGACGGTGCCACGCTGCGACTCGGTCGCGGCGTTGTAGGCCTTGCAGAACTCCATGATGTTGACGCCGTGCTGACCCAGCGCGGGGCCGACCGGCGGGGCGGGGTTCGCCAAACCGGCCTTGATCTGCAGCTTGATGATCGCTGACAGCTTCTTCTTCTTGGGAGGCATCTCAATACTTCCTGTTATTGCAGTGTCCGCGCGCGGCCCTGCCAGCCGCAGCGTGGCCGACGATCCCCCCGGGGATCGATAAGATCTTTGAAAACAGGCTGAACCACAGCACGCCCCGGGTCTCGCGACCGAAGC
>NZ_JBHYHC010000031.1:0-55165 GCF_042738955.1 Umezawaea sp. NPDC059074 | reverse complement strand
ACGTGCGGAAAAAAACCTAGCAGGTCAGAGCGGCTGCGAGAGCCACTCTGACCTGCTCGGAAGACGGTGAGATCAGTTCTTCTGGATCTGGTCGAAGCTCAGCTCGACCGGGGTCTCGCGACCGAAGATCGACACCAGGACCTTCAGCTTCTGGCCGTCGGCGTTGACCTCGCTGATCGTCGCGGGCAGCGTCGCGAACGGGCCGTCCATGACGGTGACCGACTCGCCGACCTCGAAGTCGACCTCGATGGTGGACTTGGCCGGGCCGGACGTCGACTTCTTGCCCTCGGCCGCCTTCGGCTCCACCTGCGGGAGGAGGAACTTCAGCACGTCGTCGATGGTCAACGGGGAGGGCTTGGACGTCGCACCGACGAAGCCGGTCACGCCAGGCGTGTTGCGCACCGCGCTCCACGAGGAGTCGTTGAGCTCCATGCGGACCAGGATGTAGCCGGGCAGCACCTTGCGCTGCACCTGCTTGCGCTGGCCGTTCTTGATCTCGGTGACTTCCTCGGTCGGCACCTCGACCTGGAAGATGTAGTCCTCCATGTCGAGCGTCTGGATGCGCGTCTCGAGGTTCGTCTTGACCTTGTTCTCGTACCCCGCGTACGAGTGCACGACGTACCAGTAGCCGGGCGCCGCACGCAGTGCGTCGCGCATCTCGGCCACCGGGTCGGCGGGCTCGGCGTGGATGTCGGGCAGCTCGGCGGCCGCCTCGTCGTCCCCGTCCTCGACGGACTCGACGTCGCCACCCGACTCGGGCTCCGCATCGGTCTCGTCGTCCACGTCGGTCGCGGACCCCTCGGTGTCCTCCAGCTCGACGACCGGTTCGACGTGCACGGAGTCGCCGTCCTGAGCGGCGGCGAACACCTCTTCGTCGGTCAGGTCGGTCAGCTCGTGGGCGTCAACGCCGTTCTCGGAGGTCACTGCGGGTCTCGCTTCCTTTCGTGCATCACGTGTTCGGCCACCTCAGCGGAGGCCGGCGCCATTCGGCTCAGCCGAACAGCTCGAACACGGCCCAGCCGAAACCAACGTCCAGGCCGTACACGAGGGCGACCATGAAGGTCACGAAGACCAGCACGACCCCGGTGTACGTGACGAGCTGCTTGCGCGTCGGCCAGATGACCTTGCGCAGCTCGCTGACGACCTCGCGGATGTAGCGGAAACCCCTGGAGATCAGCGAAGGCCGCTTCTCCTGGGCGTCCCGAGCCCGCGTGGCACGGCCCTTCTTCGACGCCGAGTCCTCGTCCTCGTCGGACGCGGACACCTTCTTGGCGTCGTCCTTGCGGGAAGCCGGACGGGCGGAAGCACGACGCTCACGCCGGGCCGCAGCGGTGACCGGCCGAGCCGCGCTCTCGCGCTCCTCCGGCTGATCCTGCTCGCGGTCGTCGCTCATGCCGTCCTCCACTCGCCGTGCATTTCGACGCAGGGGCGACAGGAATCGAACCTGCAACCTGCGGTTTTGGAGACCGCTGCTCTGCCAATTGAGCTACGCCCCTTTGGGGCCTGCGTGCTGCCCCTGGCTTTGGACGCCTTCCAGCCTCCCCGTGGGGGTCCACGGAGCACCTGGTTGGACTTCCAAGTCCGGAAGCATACGGCACGAACACCCGCACACTCCAACTGCCCCGGTCAGCGTGCTGACTGGACTGTCAGGCAACAGCCTACCCACATCGGGGGGTGGGGTGCTGCGGGAGGGGGCTGTTGGTGGGGGCTGGCGGTGGGGGTGGTGGGGGTGGGGATCCTGATCTTCTTTCGGGTTTTGTCGGGGGTCTTGGGGTGTTGCTGCCGGGGTTGGGGTTTTCTTGGTGTTTCTGGGTTGGGGTTTTCTGGAGGCTTCGTGGGGGTTGTGTTTGCTTGGGCGGTGTTGGTGGGGGCTTTGGCGGGGCGGGCTTCGTGCCGTAGGGCTTCTGCCTGCGGGTTTCGGCCTGGTCGTCAGGGTGGCCGCCGGTTCCAGCGTGCTGTGGCCGATTTGATTTGGGGCCCCTAGATTTGCCCCTTGATCGGGCCAAAAGGCAGTGCCCCAAAGCCCTGCCCGATCTCCAATTTTAAGGGGCAAATCCCCCAAATAAAATCGGCCACGTTCCGTGGCCGGGCCCCAGTCCCGTAGTGGGTCGGGTTCAGGGAAAAAGACGAAAACCTTGGGCTCTGGGCCTCGAGGCTCTGGGGGGCCTCTTGGGGGCCTCTGGCCGACGCCAGCAGGGTTGTCGGGGCTGCTGGGCCGCTGGGGCTGCTGGCGTCGGTTCGGGCTGTGGGTTGTGCGCTACGGGTCGCGGACTGCGGACTGCGGGTTATGGGAGGCGGACGCGGGCTGTGGCGCCGCCGAGTACTGACTTGCCGTCGAAGGTTGCGGTGATGGCGATCTTGAAGGTGCCGTCTTCCAGGTGCTTGGTGACCTTGGCGGTGACCTCCACCGTCGCGCCCTCTGCCGTGTCCGGGACTGGGACGGGCCTGCCGAAGCGGACTCCGTACTCGACCACCGCTCCGGGGTCGCCGGTCCAGTCCGTGACGATTCTGGACGCCATGCCCATCGTGAGCATGCCGTGGGCGATCACGCCGGGGAGTCCTACCTCTTGCGCGAAGCGCTCGTTCCAGTGAATCGGGTTGAAGTCCAGTGACGCGCCCGCGTAGCGGACCAGGTCCGCCCTCGTGATGGTGAGGGTCAGCGGGGGCAGGGTGGTGCCTTCGGTGACTTCTTCGGCCTTGATCATGCCTGGTCCTCCGTGGCGGTGCCCCTGGCTACCAGGGTGGAGCGGGCGGTGGTGATCTGCTCGCCCTCTTCGGTGCTGACCTCCGCGCGGACGCTGATGATGTCGTTGCCCATGCGGGAGTTGATGGCGTCGACGTGCGTGGTGACCACGAGGCGGTCGCCCGCCGTGATGGGGCGGTGGTGGGCGAAGGTCTGGTCGCCGTGGACCACGCGGGTGTAGTCGAGTCCCAACTCCGGGTCCTTGACGAGGACCTCGTTGGCCTTCATCGACACGAGGATCGCGAAAGTCGGTGGGGCGATCACGTCGGGGTAGCCCGCCGCTTTCGCGGCCTCCTGGTCGCGGTGGAGGGCGCTGGGAGCGCCCACCGCTTCGGCGAACTCGCGGATCTTCTCCCTGCTCACCTCGTACGCGGGTGAAGGGGGGTAGGAACGTCCGATGAACGATTGGTCCAGTGCCACGGGGGCAGATTACGCGAAGAGGCCGCCCCCACTCGGGGACGGCCTCTTCGTGAGCTCGCGGGAAACGCTGGTGTCAGCGGGTTTCCTTGTGCGCGCGGTGGGTCTTGCAGTTCGGGCAGAACTTCTTGATCTCCAGGCGGTCGGGGTCGTTCCGACGGTTCTTCCTGGTGATGTAGTTCCGGTGCTTGCACTCCTCGCACGCGAGAGTGATCTTCGGACGTACGTCGGTTGCAGCCACGGCCTTGCCTTTCTAGAGCTCGGTTCCCCTCGAAGACTCCGCGGAGGGCTTACCCCCGCGGCGAGGTCCGGGCGCCCAGTCGCCCGGCTGTGGGTCCAGGCGAACCTGGCTGGGAGCTAACTGTGTAGCGGTGGCCGGACTTGAACCGGCGACACAGCGATTATGAGCCGCTTGCTCTACCAACTGAGCTACACCGCTTTGCACGACTCGGCCGCGGTGCGTACTGCACATGCACCGCGGCCGGGTTGTGGAGCCCCAATACGGAATCGAACCGTAGACCTTTTCCTTACCATGGAAACGCTCTACCGACTGAGCTATTGGGGCACTTGCTCCTTGCGGGGCAAGAAGAATCTTACACACGACGTCCCCGAAGTGGAAATCGGGGGGTGGCCTTAGTGGACCAAGGTGAGCACCGTCTCATCGCGGGCGCCCCTGACCTGCACCGTTCGTGCTCCGAGCCACGCCTCGAAGCGCTCCTCGGACAGCGGGCGGGAGATCAGGTAGCCCTGGGCGATGTCGCAGCCCATGCTGACCAACTGGTCGCGCGCGGCGTCGTCCTCGACGCCCTCGGCGACGACCGTGAGGCCGAGCGAGTGGCCGAGTTCGACGATGCTCCGGACGACGGCCATGTCGCCGAGGTCCGTGCCCATGCCGAGGACGAAGCTCTTGTCGATCTTGACCTCGTCGACCGGCAGCTGGCGCAGGTACGCGAGCGACGAGTAGCCGGTGCCGAAGTCGTCGACCGCCAGCACCACGCCCAGCGCGTGCAGCCTGCGCAGCACGGGCAGGGCGCGTTCCGGGTCGGCCATCACGCCGGACTCGGTCAGCTCGAACGTGAGGAGCTGGGGCGGGACGTTGTGGTGTTGCAGGGCCGTGGCGACGCGGTCCGGGAACTCCTCGTCGGCCAGCGTGCGCACGGAGAGGTTGACCGCGATGGACATCCGCAGGCCGCGGTCCATCCAGCCGCGGACGCGTTCCAGTGCCTTGTCCATGACGAAGTCGGTGAGGACGTCCACCAGTCCGGTGGCCTCCACGGCGGGCACGAACTCGTCCGGGTCGACGCGGCCGAACTCCGGGTGCTTCCAGCGGACCAGGGCCTCGGCCCCGACGACCTGACGGCTCGGCAGGGCCACCTTGGGCTGGTAGTGCACGGAGATCTGGCCGGTCTCCAGCGCCTGGCGGAACTGGGTGACGAGCTGGAAGCGGCGCAGGAAGATCTGGCCCATGCTCGGCACGTACGAGCGCACCGGCTCGGCCTCGCTGGTGGCGCGGACGGCGACGTCGGCGCGTTGCAGCAGGACGTCGACGTCCGGGTCGTCCTCGGACTCGTCCGTGGAGACGTAGCCGACGACGGCGCTCGCTTCGACGGTGAGGCGGTCGACCGGGTACGGGACCGACAGGGCCGAGCGGAGGCGTTCGGCGATCTCCTGGGCGCGGTCGGCCATGCGGTCGACGAGGAGCGCGGCGAACATGCCGCCCTCCAGTCGGGCCAAGGCGACCTCGGGGCCGAGTTCGTCGCGCAGCCTGCGGCCCGCGGCGACGACCATGCGGTTGCCCCAGGCCTGGCCGAGCGCGTCGGAGACGGTCGACAGGACGTCCAGGTCGATGCGCAGGACCACGGGCTTGGTGTGCTGGCGCAGCGGCTCGGCGGCGGCCTCGCGGAAGCCCGCGCGGTTGAGCAGGCCGGTCAGCGGGTCGTGGTAGGCGTCGTGGCGGAGGCGGGCGAGCAGCCTGCGGTTGTCCACGGCGGTCGCGAGGTGGCTGGCGAGCGTGCGGAGCAGTTGGATGTCGGCCTTGCCGAAGCCGCGCCACCGGCTGAGCCGGTCGTGCGCCTCGACCGCTCCGAGGAGTTGGGTCGCGCCGCGCAGCGGCACCACCAGCGCCTCCTGCGCGTCGCGGCGGGCGAGGGCCTCGGTGACGTCCTCGTTCGAGTCGACGACCCGGAAGTAGCGGACGTGCGTGCCGGGGAGCTGGAGCATCGGGTCCTCGCGGACGACGCGGGAGTCGACCACGGGCCTGCCGGGCAGCGGCTCGCCGGCGACCAGCGTGCGCATCGGCTCCTGCGGGTCCGTGCGCAGCCGGAGCACGACGCGGTTGGCGTTGAGCTGCTCGCGGATGCGCTCGGCGATGAGCTGCCACTCGTCGTCCTCGTTGCCGTCCTCGTCCTGGCCCGGTGTGTTGCGCGGGCCGGTCGCGTTCTGGCCGGACCGGGCGACGCGCAGCGAGACCTCGCTGAGCGCCTCCAGGTCGCGCTGCTCGCGCAGGAGGGAGGAGTACGCCACGTAGATGGCCGTGATGCCCGCGAACACCAGCGCGATCAGCAGGCCGCCCCACTGGGTGGTCGACGCGATCTCGTAGGCCACGAGGCCCGCGGAGGTGTTCAGCAGGGCGACGATGAGGGTCTGGCCGACCAGGCGGAGGCTCGCGGTGACCCGCATCCCCTTGCCCATGATCCGCAACGCGGTGAGCCCGAGGACGCTGGCCAGCAGCGGGACGGCGATCGTGCCGAGGAACGGTCCGGCCCAGAACGGGCCGTCTTCGCCGAGCGCCTGCTTGACGCCGTGGGCGACCGCGAACGCGACCGAGATCTCCATGAACATCAGGCCCGCGTTGTAGGCGACGCGGTTGAGCACGCGGCGGCCGAGCAGCGTGCCGACGCCCGCCACGACGTGCGCGGCCAGCACGACCTCGAACGGCGCCACCAGCAGACCCAGGACCAGCGGGATCTCGGTGAACGAGATCGTCCACGCCACCCCGCTGCGGACGTCGACGTTGATGGCGAGCTGCTCCGCGAGCAGGAAGCCGATGACGAGCAGCGGGCCGGTCCAGAACAGGCGGGTGTCGACCGGGTGGTCGGGCAGCCAGCCGCCGACGAGCACGGCGCAGGACACCCCGGCGACGAGGAGCACCGCCGCGAAGAGGTTGAAGTTCAGCGACCTGTTGGGGGTCCTGCCTGACCCGCGCACTGCCGAGTCCGACAGTGTGGCCGACGCACGGTCGGACATCCAGCCTCCTCGTCGGCCCTCGTGTCGGTGGGCCGGGTCGCGGCCGTCGAACTCGGCGTGACTGAGGGGTCCCGAACAGTGACCAGGACCCCTCTAAGAGCATCAATGTACCTCGGTTGGGCGATGAAATGGCAGGTCGACGAGGCATATACCACGTGAAGTGACGAAACCGGTCACACGGTCAGCTCTCCGCGCAGCACCGTGACACCTTGGCCCGCCAATCCGACGCGGTCGTCACGGAGGGTCATCTGGACACGTCCGCCGCGTGGGGACGCTTGTTCGCCGAGCAGCGTCTGACGGCCCAGCCTGGGCGACCACCACGCCGCGAGCGTGCAGTGAGCGGATCCGGTCACCGGATCTTCCGGCACGCCGAACGACGGGTAGAAGCAGCGGCTGACCACGTCGACGCCCGGCAGGTCGCCGCGGGCCGTGACGATCACGCCCCGCCCCGGCACGTCGTCGAGCAGCACCAGGTCCGGCCGCAGCGCGCGCACCTCGGCGGCCGACGCGACCTCGACGAGCACGTCCGACACGCCCCTCGCGACGGCCTTCACCGTCACGCCGGGCAGGGCCGCGCGCAGCAGCGGCGTGGCGTCAACCGGGACCGGCGGGTCGGCCGGGAAGTCCATCTCGACCCACCCGTCCTTCCCCGCCGTGCAGGTGAGGAACCCGCTGCGGGTGCTGAACACGGCGGAACCGCCCAGCACGTGCGCGGTGGCGAGGGTGGCGTGGCCGCACAGGTCGACCTCGGTCGTCGGCGTGAACCAGCGCAACGGGAACGGCCCGGAACCGGACGCCTCGACGAACGCGGTCTCGGCGTGCTTCATCTCCGCCGCGACGGACTGCATCCACGCGGGGTCGGCGGGTTCGGGGAGCAGGACGACTCCGGCGGGGTTGCCGGAGAACGGACGGTCGGTGAACGCGTCCACCACGAAGATCTCCACGCGGCTCAACGCTAGACCAGCACCAGGTCGTCGTCGGGCGCGTTGCGCGCCAGTTCGAGCCGCAGCTCGTCGAGGCAGTTCTTCGCCTCGCCCGCCGCGAGGTGCTGGGCGGCGCCGCTGCCGGACGCCTCGCGGATCAGCAGCCACACCGCCGACAGCGGCGACGGCTGCTCGTCGGCGCGGACGGCCGACACGAGTTCCCGCTGCTCGGGGAACGGGTGCAGCGCGATCTGCTCGGTCCGGCCGCGCAGCTTCGCGAAGAGGGCCGACGGGGCGCCCGCGACGACGAGCCGGTCGAGCTTGGCGGACAGGTCGACGTTGAGGAGTTCGGAGGCGCTGAGCGGGCCGAAGTTCCGGATCGTGTTCAAGGCGTACTCGAGGTCGTCCACAGCGTGCAGGAGTTCCCTGTGGGCAGTGCGTTCCACGGCAGGTCTCGGCGGCGGCGGCGTGGCTGAGCGAGGCCGCGGCCGACGCAGGAACAGGCCGACCGACACCCCGATCACGAGAGCGGCCAGGGCAACAAGGATTTCGCTCATGTCTTGGCCATCGGCACCAGGCTCCGGCCGACCGCCCCCTCGCGCGACAACGGGTCCGAACCGAGCGCCGACCGGTCGTCGAACTTCGGTTGGGCTGAACAGTCCAGCCGATCGGCGTGGCGACATGATCGAAACGCCCGACCGGAGCAAGGTGGGACGGCACGAACCCCGCGGAGGTATTCGCGGGTCGGGTCCGACCTCCTAGAGGAACAGGGAGCACGACCGGAGAGAAGCGGGGGACCCGATGACCACCACGACGTCACGAGAGCTGTCCGGCCGTGCGCTGGCGATGCTGCGCGCGGTCGACGCGGGCCGAGCCGAGTTCACCGCGGGCCGCGAACCGGACCTGTACGTCGACGGTCTCCCCTGCTGCGACCAGACCGCCACCCACGACCTCGTCCACGCGGGCCTGCTGCGCCCCACCACGGCCGCCCTACCCGGACAACTGGTCCGCGCCGAGCTGACCGACGAGGGCAGGGCGGCACTCCGAACAGCCTGACCAGTCGAACATGTGTTCGACATGGGTTATGCTGCCGGAGCGGGGCCTGCACGCAAGGGAGAGGAAGCCCTTGCGCGCAGGCCTCGTCCAGTTCAAGGTCCGTGCATGCCCATGATCACCGTAGACATGTTCCCCGGCCGCACCGAAGAGCAGAAGCGCGCACTCGTGCGGGAGATGACCGACGCGATCGTCCGCACGTGCGACGTGAAGCCGGAAGGCGTGTGGGTCGTGATCCGCGAGGTCGAGGCGGGGAACTGGGCGATCGGCGGCCAACTGGTGTCGGACCGCTAGGCCCAGATGGCTGCCGCAGCCGAGAAGTGGTCAGCCAAGGCCTCCCTGCTGGGCGGGGCGACTCCCAATCTGCGACCGCGCAGTGCTCGATAGGTCGGGTAGTCGTCCAACCGCGGTGAGACGTGCACCTCGAGCGTGTCGGGGTGCACGGCCAGCAGACCCCGGTCGAGCAGGCGGTGAACGTCTCCCCTGAGCAGGAAACCCTCCTCGACCTCATGTCTCTGATGGATGGCGAAGGCCCTGAGGTGCGCGGCCTCCAGCGCCTCCTTCGGACAGGCGCCGGTCATGGCGCAGGTGGCGCCGTACTTGTCGAGCAGCGCCTGCCGGAACGACTGCTGACCGATCCGCACGGAAACGAGTGCGATCCGGCGCCCACCGTCGATCTTCGTCACCGGCGCGGCTTCAGGCGGGCTCGGGGGAACACCCAGATCACGCAGGGCCTGCTCCACCGAATCGGGCTTGAGCGCCCGGATCGAATGCTGCTGCCCCTGCTTCTCGGCGAACCCGTTGAGGTCGCTCAACGACAGTTCGCCGTTGAGGTCGCTCAACGACAGTTCGCCGTTGAGCGGTCGCCACGTGCCCGCATAGTTGGCCACGTACTTGGTGACCGTGATCATCTCCTCGTCCGGCCGGTCGAACACATGCTTGCAAGACGGGCAGAAGAACCGGGGCGACATCGTGGTACGCCTCTTGAAGCCGGTTGCACGACACTCCGGGCACCTCTTCCGGACCTTCGCCGCACCGGTTTCCCTGGCGATCTGCCGCACCCACCCCAGACCGCGCACGGACGTCTTGTCGCGGACGAACACCAGGTCACCCTCGGCGATCCGGCCGGAGTTGGGAACGGACGAGTCGTAGAGGTACATGAGCTCCAGGACGTCCGCGTACCCGGTGTTGCCCTGGAAATGCCGGTCCTCGCCGAACGACAACAGCGACCATGCCCCCACGTGCACCCCAAACGTCGTCCACCTTCGTTGGCCAGTTGTACCAACCAGGTCCGACAGTGACGTGCGAGTTCACTCGAGGAGTGCGGACCACTGAGCCGAGGGGATAAGCGCGACGCTTAGGTGACAACACCTGGACGAAAAACACCCCGTGACCTGTTTTCCCAGGTCACGGGGTGTTAACCAGTTGTGGCGGGTGTAGGATTCGAACCTACGTAGGCGTAAGCCGACGGATTTACAGTCCGCTCCCATTGGCCGCTCGGGCAACCCGCCTTGCGCCCGGTGGTGTCGGGTGCGAACAAGAGACTACATAACCCCGTGGAGGGGTTCGCAACCGGGTTACCCCGGTAACATCGGGGCTCGTCAAAGGCCCATCTACGCGGAGGTATCGAGCACGTGGCGGATCCGTCATTCGACGTCGTGAGCAAGGTCGACCGGCAGGAGGTCGACAACGCTCTCAACCAGGCCGCGAAGGAGCTGGGGACGCGGTTCGACTTCCGCGGGACCGGGACCGAGATCGCCTGGTCCGGTGAGGAGGCCATCGCGTTCCAGTCGGAGACCGAAGAGCGGTGCCGGGCGGCGATCGACGTCTTCCAGGAGAAGCTGGTGAAGCGCGGCATCTCGATGAAGGCGTTCGAGATCGGCGACCCGTCCATCTCGGGCAAGATCTACAAGGTCACCGGGACGCTGGTGCAGGGCATCACCTCGGAGAAGGCCAAGGAGATCGCGAAGAAGGTCCGCGACGAGGGCCCGAAGGGCGTGCAGGCGCAGATCCAGGGCGACCAGCTGCGGATCTCCGGCAAGAAGAAGGACCACCTCCAGGAGATCATCGCGTTGATCAAGGGCTCCGACTTCGGGATCGCGCTCCAGTTCACGAACTACCGGTAGCGGCGTGAAGGGCATCGTCCTGGCGGGTGGCAGCGGCACCAGGCTGCACCCGATCACGCAAGCGGTCTCGAAGCAGCTGCTGCCCGTCTACGACAAGCCGATGGTCTACTACCCGATCTCGGTGCTCATGCTCGCCGGGATCCGCGAGATCCTGCTGATCTCCACGCCGACCGACCTGCCGCACTTCCGCAGGCTGCTGGGCGACGGGTCGCAGTTCGGCCTGCGCGTCGAGTACGCCGAGCAGGCCGAGCCGAACGGGCTGGCCGAGGCGTTCGTGATCGGCGCGGACTTCATCGGCGGCGACACGGTCGCGCTGGTGCTGGGCGACAACATCTTCTACGGCCAGGGCTTCTCGCGGATGCTCCAGGAGCAGGTCGCGAAGCTCGACGGCTGCGTGCTGTTCGGCTACCCGGTGAAGGACCCCGAGCGCTACGGCGTCGGCGAGGTCGACGCGGGCGGGACGCTGGTCTCCATCGAGGAGAAGCCGTCGAAGCCCAAGTCGAACAAGGCGATCACCGGCCTGTACTTCTACGACAACCGGGTCGTGTCGATCGCGAGCGAGCTGAAGCCGTCGCCCAGGGGCGAGCTGGAGATCACCGACGTGAACCTCGCCTACCTGCGGGAGGGCCGGGCGAACCTGGTGGACCTCGGTCGCGGTTTCGCGTGGCTGGACACCGGGACGCACGACTCGCTGCTGGAGGCGGGCCAGTTCGTGCAGGTGCTGGAGCACCGGCAGGGCGTGCGGATCGCGTGTCTGGAGGAGATCGCGCTGCGGATGGGGCTCATCACGCCGGACCAGTGCTACCGGCTGGGCGAGGCGCTGTCGAAGTCCGGGTACGGCCAGTACGTGATGAACGTCGCACGCGAGGCGGGCGCGACCGCCTAGGGGCGGCGGAAGGCCAGTTCCTCGAGGCGCCGGATGCGCTCGGCCATCGGGGGGTGGGTGGAGAACAGCCTGCTGAGCGATTCGCCCGGCAGGAACGGGCTGGCGATCATCAGGTGCGACTGCGCCACCACGGCGGGCTCCGGTGCGAGCGGGGCCGCCTTGGTGCCGTGGTCGAGCTTGCGCAACGCCGAGGCGAGCGCCAGCGGGTCGCCGGTCAGCTCGGCTCCGGACGCGTCCGCCTGGAACTCGCGGGAGCGGCTGACGGCCATCTGCACGATGCCCGCGGCGACCGGGCCGAGGATCGCGATCAGCAGCAGCGCGAGCGGGTTCGGCCGGTCGTCGTCGCCACCGCCGAAGATGCCCGCGAACAGGGCGATGTTGGCGACCGTGCTGACCACGGACGCCAACGCGCCCGCGACGCACGAGATCAGGATGTCGCGGTTGTAGACGTGCGACAGCTCGTGGCCGAGGACCGCGCGCAGCTCACGCTCGTCGAGCAGTTCGAGGATGCCGGTCGTGCAGCAGACGGCGGCCGTGCGCGGGTTGCGGCCGGTCGCGAACGCGTTCGGGGCCATCGTGGGGCTGATGTACAGCCGCGGCATGGGCTGCCGCGCGGCCATCGACAGCTCCCGCACGATGCGGTGCATCGCGGGCTGCTCGACCTCCGACACGGCCCGCGCCCGCATCGCGCGCAGCGCCATCCTGTCGGAGTTGAAGTAGGCGTACGCGTTGACGCCCAGCGCCAGCAGCAGGCCGAAGAGGAGCGCGGTGCGCCCGAAGAACGAGCTGATCAGCACGATCAGGCCGCCCATCGCGCCGAGCAGCAGCGCGGTCTTCAACCCGTTGTAGTGCTTGTGCACGCTGGTTCGCCTCCGGGTTCACGTCCTCCCTCTCAACGCTCCCGGCCTGCGCGCGGTTCCTGAACCGCCGCGTACCGCACGTGTGGCGGTCGTCTCCGGGGCGGGTTCGGCGGCGGCGTCGAGCGGCGGGGGCGGCGGGACCTCGGCGATCCACGTGGCCAGCACGTCGCGCTCGTGGACGAGTTCGGCGACCGCGCCGTCGCCGTCCGCGCTGCCCGTGCCGGGATAGCCGAACTCCGGGGCCCAGTGCAGGGCGTCGAACGGGCACACCTCGACGCAGATGCCGCAGTAGAGGCACTGGCCGTAGTCGATGGCGAAGCGGTCGAGCACGTTGTGGGCGCGCGGACGGGCGTGACCCGGCGTTTCCACGGTCTCCGTGTGCGACTCGATGTGGATGCACCAGTCCGGGCACTCGCGGGCGCAGATCATGCAGACCGTGCAGTTGGACTCCAGCAGCGCGATCACGCCTCGGGTCCGGGGCGGGAGTTCGGCGGTCACGGCTGGTTCTCCTCTTTGCGTGGACCCCAGGTCACCGGATCCGGGACACCGGGCGGCAGGGTGCGACGACGGCTGGGCGAGGACGTGGAGTCCTCGCCGGGTTCGAGGCTGCCGGGCCACGGCCGCACGACGCGGGCGGCCAGCACGAAGTCCTTGCGCAGCGGGTGGCCCGCGAACGTGTCCGGCAGCAGCAGGCGGGCGACGGGTTCGGCGAGGGTGATGCCGAACATCTCCGCGGCTTCGCGCTCGTGCCACGCGGCCCCGGCCCACAGGCCCGCCACGCTGGGCAGCACGTCGTCCGCCGCGAGTTCGGTGCGGAGCAGGAGCCCGGACCGGGTGTCCGGGTGCAGGACGTGCAGCAGCACGGCGTGCCGGACCCCGCTGGCGCCGGGGCGACCGGCGTCCTCGACGCCGAGCCAGTCGAACGCCGCGCAGCCGAGGTCGTCGCGCGCGAACCGGGCGGCCGTTGACCACTGGTCCAGTTCCACGTGCGCGGTGCTCTGACCGAAGGCCGTCTTCACGACCGCGCCGGGCACGAGCGCGGCGAGGTCGGCGGACGCGGCGCTCACGAGACGACCAGCTTGTGCAGCGCGGCCAAGCCCTCCAGGAGCGCCTCGGGGCGCGGCGGGCAGCCGGGCACGGCGACGTGGACCGGCAGCACCTGGTCGATGCCCTTGGTGACGCTGTAGGAGTCCCAGTACGGCCCGCCGGTGTTGCTGCACGCCCCCACGGACAGCACGTAGCGCGGCTCGGGCATCTCCTCGTACGTCGCGACCACCGCGGGCAGCATCACGTCGGTGACGGTGCCGGACACGACCAGCACGTGCGCCTCTCCCCCGTCGCGCACCGGGTCGACGCCCAGGGCCTCGAGGTCGGCGGTGCCGCGACCGTCGAAGGCGGCCATCACCTCGACCCCGCAGCACGCGAGACCGAGGTCCAGCACGGTGATCCGGAAGGTGATACCCCAGTCGAGGCGCAGCCCGCGCTCGGCGAACATGGAAACCGTCACAGTCCGGAAGGCTAATACGTGGGGGCCCGCCAAGCTTGCGCCCGGCGAGCCCCCAACCCCCCTAATCCCCCCATAGGATTGCACCCCGCGATCTCTCAACCGGATGCGTGGAAAGTCTCTTACGAAACTCCTATACGTGTCCAGGGAAATGGGACAGAATCTAAGGATTATTTGTAGCCGAAGTGTGGTCAGGTTCAGTACAACTGATCGGTAGAACATCTCGCGGCCCGACGCGACGACCTGAGAGGCCCCCATGTCCAGCTCGGCACAGCTGCTGCTCCCCGCGGGAAACCAGCTCAGCAGGCTCCTGCACTCCCCGAACGCGCTGTTGGACACGACGATGGACCAGCTCAGGACGTTGCTGGCCGTCCACGAGACCCGCTCCGCGCTCCGGGCCGCGCGCGTGCTGGGCCGCGAGCAGTCGAGCGTGCAGAAGCAGATCGACACCCTGAACCGGAACTTCCGATCACTGTGCGGCGAACCTCTCGTCGTCAAGCAGGGTCGTGGAAAAGATGTGCTGATCACGCAAACCGGCGAGGCGCTGGTGGAATTGGCGCGCACCACGCTGGGCGATTGGCTCGACTCTATTCACGAGTGCAGGCGAAAGCTGGGGACCACGCTCACCGTCGGCACGACCCGGTTCATGCTCGACTCGCTGGCCAAGGCGTGGCACCACGTGGCGGACGAGTTCCAGCAGCGCGACGTCGAGCTGAAGGTCGTGCACATCCGCACGCGAGACATCTGGACGAAGCTGGAGAGCAAGGAGGTGGACGTGGTGTGCGGCAGCGTCGTGACGCACGCGGGCCACACCGGGCACCTGGACGAGTTCGACGTGATCGAGTGGCGGCGCGGCGGGCTGGCGCTGCTGACGAACCTGCCGGAGAAGCGCCTCGGCGACAGCGCGGGCGTCGGCGAGCTGCCGCGGCTGCCGCTGGTCGTGCCGGGCGACGGGCTGATCGCGGAGTTCCTGCGCGGCTGGTTCGGGCCGGACTACCGCAACGAGCTGGACATCGCGGCGGAGATCGACGAGATCCAGTACGGCATGTCGCTGCTGCGGTCCGGGCTCGTGCAGGGCTGCATGATCGTCACGTCCGGGCTGGGCGTGGTGGCGGCGAACCAGGAGCTGCGCGAGGGCAGCGGGCTGCGGGTCGTGGAGCTGAAGAACGACCGGGAGCCCGTGCTGGAACGGCTCGTGGGCGTGTTCGCGCGCAAGGAGGAGCGGGCCAAGTTCCCCGCGGACCACCCGCTGAACCTCCTGTGGGCCGCGTTCCAGGCCGAGGCGGGTTAGACCCGCAGCGGAGGCGCTAGGCGGCTTGGCGGTACCAGGCGCGCACGCGGGGCAGCGCCGTCAGGACGCCCGCGGCGGCCAGCGCGAGCGCGGACCAGGCCGCGTGCTGCCCCAGCAGGGCGATGACGACCACCACGACCGTGGCGACGAGCGTGCGGTGCACCCGGACGCTGCCGAACCACGCGGCGCCCGCCAGGATAGTGATCATCAGACCGCCGACGGCCGCCGTGGCGGCCAACGGGCCCGTGTCCGGGATCAGCAGGCCGACGACCGCCGCGGTGAGGCCGAGGGCCATCAGCACCGCGGTCGCGATCCCCAGCTCCACCGGCCGGGCGCTCCGTTCGACGTGGGACACGCGCTCCAGGATAGGGCGGAAAGGCCGCAAGGGCCGCTCACCGAGTGGCGAGCGGCCCTTGCGCGGTGGTGACTACTCCGGCTGCGCCTGGCTCGGGCGCTTCCGCTCGGCCTGCTTGACCAGCCACTCCAGGCCGTTCTTCGGCCGCTGCGCTTGCGGCGCTTGGGGCTTCACCTGCTCTTCGGCGGGTTCCTGCACTGGCGACGGACCTTGGGCGTCGAGGTCGTTCACGGCACGCTCCCTACCTGGTCGACAACAGGTGCCGTCGATCGGAGCATCGAGGGGGTGCTCGACGCTAGACCGATCAGCCCTCTGGGTGAACCCAGACAGATGACCAGAGCAGATGGGGTGTCGAATCGGTGTAGGTTTCTACGCCGCCGCTGGTGCCGGGCTCACGGCGTCCAGCTTCCGCCTTTCGAGCGCCGACCGCACCGCGAGGAAGAGGACGAGCGCGAACGGCGACAGGAAGATGGTCAGGACCAGGATCGGGCCCTCGACCAGCGGGTGCAGGCCGAGCCGCCGGGATTCGAGGTGGATCCAGCGGCCGATGAAGAGGTCGAACGAGATGATCTGGGCCCAGATCGCGGCCGCCCCGTAGGGCTCGCGGACGAAGGCGACGAGCGTGTCGAGGTTCGGGACGCTGACCACGTCCCACAGCTGGCCGAAGTGCGGGAGGGCCAGCAGGAAGTACACGACCAGTGGAAGAGCGGCGATCCACGGCGTGGCGACGATCTTGGCGGTGACCTTCGTGGTGGGCGCGAAGATCATCAGCAGCCAGAACGGCACCGTCAGGTAGAACGTGACGTCGAACAGGAACCGGGTGCTCATCCGACGGTCGCCTTGGTCTTGGCGTTCACGGCCCAAACCGCTCCCACGACCACGGCGACGACGATCGCGGCGGCCGCGGTGAGCGTGAGCGAGTCCGGAGCGGTGATCGGCTGACCCCGCTCGGCCTGCCAGAGCACCAGGCCGAAGAACAGCCCGTACCCGACGCCCGCGACACCGACCAGGCGCGTGCGCACGGCCTCGTCGGCGAGCACCGGCAGGCGCGTGGCGAGCACCGTCATGAGCAGGACCAGCAGCGGCAGCACCTGGAGGGCGTGCATCCCGAAGAAGTGCGGGATGCGCAGGTCACCACCGGTCGTGCTCCACCCCGTCACCGCCATCACCGGCCCGCCGTCCTCCTGGCCGACGGTGTGCGCGCCGATGACGCCCTTGAACGTCCCGTCGGTCATCGACGCGCGCTGGGAGGCGGTCGGCGACGTCATCAGGGCCCCCATGCCGATGCCCGCCAACGAGATCACCGCCCCGAAGCGGAGCGCCCACCGCGTGGCCCGATCGGCGAACGGCGTGCGCAGCACCAGGATCGTGAGGATCAGCGTGCCGGTCCACAGGACGGCGATGGACACCCCCATGACGGCGAAGACGGTGGAGTCGAGCGCCGTCATCACGTTGAAGTGGCTGCCCCGCCCGCGCACCACCTGCATGACGATGAGCGCCTGCTCCAGCAACAACACCGACGCCAACACGACCGACACGCGTTGGGCGAGCCGCTTACCGACCTTGAGCAGCGAGATCAGCCACGCCCAGGTGATCCCGTAGACCGCGATGGACACCGCGAACTTGAGCGGCTTCAACCAGATCGGCGCCCCCACCAGGATCCGCTCGTCCACCACCAGCCCCACGAGCGCAACAGCGATCAACGGCACCATCGCCCACGCCGTGACCAGCATCGGCCGGTTCCACCCCGCGGTTGACACGGACAGAGCTCTCATGACTGTTCCCCTCGAATGGATAGCTGCACTCGCCATAATGGAACGTAGCACTATCCATGTTGGCCGTCCAGCACTTCCCGAACACGACGAAGGCCCCCGGAAGTGTTCTTCCGGGGGCCTTCATCCGTCCAAGATCAGCCGCGCAACTCCATGGTGCAGCACTTCGGGCCGCCGCCGGATTTGCGGAGTTCCGAGATGTCGACGAAGACGGGGACGAAGCCGTGGGCTGTCAGTTGGGCCGCGAAGTCCGTTGCCTCCACCGGGAGGTAGACGTGGCGGCCGTCCGAGACCGCGTTGAGGCCCAGGCAGGCCGCGTCCGCCGCTGTGGCGATGATGGCGTTGGGGAAGAGGCGGCGGAGGACCTGTTGGGAGCCTGGGGAGAAGGCGTCCGGGTAGTAGGCGATCAGAGGGGTCGGGGACTGGTCGTCGAGGACGACCAGGGCGACGTCCAGGTGGTAGTAGCGGGGGTCGACCAGGTGCAGGGAGACGACGGGGACGCCTAGGACTTCCTGGGCCTCGGCGTGGGCTGCTGGGTCGGTGCGGAAACCGGTGCCCGCCAGTAGGAGGGTGCCCGTCCAGGCGAAGTCGCCTTCGGCCTCGTTGGTGCGTTCCGGCATCACCACGTCGCGGTAGCCGTTGTCCAGGAACCAGCGGCGGAAGTGGTCGGCCTCGGCGGCGCGTTGTTCGGCGCGGAAGCGGGAGCCCAGGACCCTGCCGTCGATGACGGTGCCGGAGTTCGCCGAGAAGACCATGTCCGGCAGGCCTGCCTGGGGTTCGATGACCTCGACCTTGTGCCCTGCGGACTCGTAGGCGTCCTTCAGAGCGGTCCACTGGGCCATCGCCAGGGACGTGCTCGTGGGGGTGGTGGGGTCCATCCACGGGTTGATCGCGTACTCGACGGTGAAGTGCTCCGGCGGGCACATGAGGTACCTGCGGGTCGTCGGCACGCGCAGGGGCGCGGCGGGCGCGCCTAGGTCCAGCACCAGCGGCTCGTCGCCGGGGCCCAGAATGGATACCGAGGTCATGGATCGAAATGTAGATGGCCGCCCGACCCTCGAACAACGCCACAATATTGCGTCTTTTAGGGCACTATGTTGCGTGTGGACTCCATCGACCATCGAATCATTTCGTGCCTCATGGCCAACGCCCGGTCCAGCTACGCGGAGATCGGGAACGTGGTGGGGCTGTCGGCTCCCGCGGTGAAGCGGCGGGTGGACAAGCTGCTGGACACCGGGGTGCTGCGCGGGTTCACCGCGGTGGTCGACCCCGAACAGCTCGGGTGGGGCACCGAGGCGTTCGTCGAGGTGCACTGCCGCGGCAACGTGTCGCCCAGCGACATCCAGAACCGGCTCGAACCGATGGCCGAGGTGATGGCCGCCTACACGGTGTCGGGCGCGGCGGACGCGATCGTGCACCTGCGGGCCGCCAGCATCCACCACCTGGAGACGGCGCTGGAACGGCTGCGGGCCGTCGAGATCATCGACCGGACCGTGTCGACGGTCGTGCTGTCCCGCCTCCTGGACCGGCCACCGGCTCCGTAGAGTCCCCCGCATGGCTGAGGTCGCACTGGAGCGTTCCGACCGCATCGCGGTGATCACCGTCCGGGACCCCGAACGCCGCAACGCGCTGACCCTGGAGCTGTCGGAGCAGTTGGCCGACGCCGTGCGCGCGTGTGAACGGGATCCCGAAGTCACCGCGGTGGTGGTGACCGGGGCGGCGCCCGCGTTCTGCGCGGGGGCCGACCTGACGGCGCTCGGCGAGGCCAAGGAGGAGGGCCTGCGGAGGATCTACGCGGGCTTCCTGGCGGTGGCGGACTGCTCGCTGCCGACGATCGCCGCGGTCAACGGGGCGGCGGTGGGCGCGGGGCTGAACCTGGCGCTGGCCTGCGACGTCCGGGTCGCCGGGCCGAGGGCGCGGTTCGACGCGCGGTTCCTCCAGCTGGGCATCCACCCCGGTGGCGGGATGACGTGGATGCTGCAACGGCTCGTCGGGCCGCAGACGGCCACGGCGATGACCTTGTTCGGGCAGATCCTGGACGCGGACGAGGCCGTGCGCACGGGACTGGCCTACACCCGGTCGGGTGATGATGTGGTCGCCGCCGCGCGGGACCTGGCGAAGGCGTCCGCCGAGGGGCCGCGGGAGCTGGTCCGGACCATCAAGGCGACGATGCGGACGACCGCGGCGCTCGACGACCACGCCGAGGCGGTGACCACCGAACTCGGACCGCAGGTCACGTCGATCGGGTCGCCGGAGTTCGCCGCGAAGCTCGCGGCGTTGAAGGACCGGATCAGCGGACGCCCCTAAATCTTCCCCCTACCGCAAGTAACTGTTACTGGGAGTACGCCGATCGGGCGTACATGCTGTGACCTGCACCGCCTTTGGCGGTCCGCGGGTGCCGTGCTGCCTACCGTCGAGTTGCGGACAAGCGAAGCCAGTGAGTCAGGGGTTCCCGCATGGTGGCACTCGGGCCACCGTTGCCTTAGCACAAACGACTACCCTCGCAACTGCACATGTGATGCGGGACAACAGTTCGGCCTGTCCACGAAGAGAGGGATCGGCGTAGGAGATGACTACCGACCTGGGTAACGGCGCACTGCCTGGAGCCCCCGAAACACGCAAGCTGGATCGAGTGGTGATCCGGTTCGCCGGGGACTCCGGTGACGGCATGCAGCTCACCGGTGACCGCTTCACCTCCGAGGCCGCCGCCTTCGGCAACGACTTGGCGACCCAGCCCAACTTCCCCGCCGAGATCCGGGCGCCCCAGGGCACCCTGCCGGGCGTGTCGTCGTTCCAGCTGCACTTCGCGGACTACGACATCCTCACCCCCGGCGACCGCCCCGACGTGCTCGTGGCGATGAACCCGGCGGCGCTCAAGGCGAACATCATGGACCTGCCCAAGGGCGGGATCCTGATCGTCAACACCGACGAGTTCAACAAGCGCAACCTGCAGAAGGTGGGCTACGCGGCCAACCCGCTGGAGGACGAGTCGCTGGCGGACTTCCAGGTCCACGAGGTCGCGATGGCCACCATCACGATCGGCGCGCTGGAGGAGACCGGGCTCGGCAAGAAGGACGCCGAGCGCGCGAAGAACATGTTCGCGCTGGGCCTGCTGTCGTGGATGTACCACCGGCCGACCGAGGGCACGGAGCGGTTCCTGCGGGAGAAGTTCGCGAAGAAGCCGGACATCGCCGAGGCGAACGTCCTGGCGTTCCGCGCGGGCTACTACTACGGCGAGACGACCGAGTCGTTCGCGGTGACCTACGAGGTCGCCCCGGCGAAGCTGAACACCGGCACCTACCGCCAGATCACCGGCAACACGGCGCTGGCGTACGGCCTGGTCGCGGCGGGCCAGCAGGCCAGGCTGCCGATCGTGCTCGGCACGTACCCGATCACGCCGGCGTCGGACATCCTGCACGAGCTGAGCAAGCACAAGAACTTCGGCATCACGACGTTGCAGGCCGAGGACGAGATCGCGGGCATCGGCGCGGCGCTGGGAGCGTCGTACGGCGGCGCGCTGGGCGTGACGTCGACGTCGGGTCCCGGTGTGGCGCTGAAGTCGGAGACCATCGGCCTCGCGGTGATGACCGAGCTGCCGCTGCTGATCATCGACGTGCAGCGCGGCGGCCCGTCCACGGGCCTGCCGACCAAGACCGAGCAGGCCGACCTGCTCCAGGCGATGTTCGGCCGCAACGGCGAGTCGCCGGTGCCGATCGTGGCGCCGCAGTCCCCGTCGGACTGCTTCGACGCGACCATGGACGCGGTGCGGATCGCGCTCACCTACCGCACGCCGGTGCTGCTGCTGTCCGACGGCGCGATCGCGAACGGCTCCGAGCCGTGGCTGATCCCGAACGTCGACGAGCTGCCCGACCTGTCGGTGGAGTTCGCGACCGAGCCCAACGCCACCGACGGCTCCGGCGAGTTCTGGCCGTACGTGCGCGACCCCGAGACGCTGGCCCGCCCGTGGGCGATCCCCGGCACGCCGGGGTTGCAGCACCGCATCGGCGGGCTGGAGAAGGCCGAGAACACCGGCAACATCTCCTACGAGCCGGAGAACCACGACCGGATGGTGCGGCTGCGCCAGGCGAAGGTCGACGGCATCACCGTGCCGGACGTGGTCGTGGACGACCCGACCGGCGACGCCAAGGTCCTGGTCATCGGCTGGGGTTCCTCGTACGGCCCGATCGGCGCCGCGGCCCGCCGCGTGCGCAAGCTGGGCCTGCCGGTGGCGCACGCGCACCTGAGGCACCTGAACCCGTTCCCGAAGAACCTCGGTGACGTGCTTTCCCAGTACGACAAGGTGATCGCGCCCGAGATGAACCTCGGCCAGCTCGCGCTGCTGCTGCGGGCGAAGTACCTCGTGGACGTGATGAGCTACACCAAGGTCCAGGGGCTTCCGTTCAAGGCCGAGGAGCTCCAGGACGTGCTCGCCGACGTGATCAAGGGGGTTGAAGCGTGACGGCGATTGATCTCGGCCTGCCCGCGCTGGGTGGGCTCGACGGCGTCCCGACCACCGACGAGCCGCAGAAGGCCAAGGACTACAAGTCGGACCAGGAGGTCCGCTGGTGTCCCGGCTGCGGCGACTACATCGTGCTCAACGCGGTGCAGTCGTTCCTGCCGACGCTGGGGCTCAAGCGCGAGAACATCGTGTTCGTGTCCGGCATCGGCTGCTCCAGCCGGTTCCCGTACTACATGAACACCTACGGGATGCACTCGATCCACGGCCGCGCCCCGGCCATCGCGACCGGCCTCGCCGTGTCGCGGCCGGACCTGTCGGTGTGGGTCGTGACCGGTGACGGCGACGCGCTGTCCATCGGCGGCAACCACCTGATCCACACGTTGCGGCGCAACGTGAACCTCAAGATCCTGCTGTTCAACAACCGGATCTACGGGCTCACGAAGGGCCAGTACTCCCCCACGTCCGAGACGGGCAAGATCACCAAGTCGACGCCCGCGGGCTCGCTGGACAACCCGTTCAACCCGGTGTCGCTGGCGCTGGGCGCGGAGGCCACGTTCGTCGGCCGGGCGCTGGACTCGGACAAGAAGGGCCTCACCGAGGTGCTGCGGCAGGCCGCAGAGCACCGCGGGTCCGCGCTGGTGGAGATCTACCAGAACTGCCCGATCTTCAACGACGGCGCGTTCGACGTCCTCAAGGACGCCGACGACGCCAAGCGGCGGATCATCAACCTGGAGCACGGCAAGCCGATCGTCTTCGGCCTCGAGGGCGAGTACGGCGTCGTGCGGTCCGGGTTCGCGGGCCTGGAGGTCGCGAAGGTCTCCGAGGTGGGGCTGGAGAACGTGGTCGTCCACGACGCCACGCTCGAGGACCCGTCGTACGCGTTCGCGCTGTCCCGGCTGTCCACGCAGGACCTCTCGCACACCGTCACGGGGGTGTTCCGCAACGTTCGGCGGACCACCTACGACGACGCCGCGCGCGACCAGGTCGAGCAGGCGAAGGCGGCCAAGAAGGCCGACCTCGCGGCGCTGCTGCGCGGCAAGGACACCTGGACCGTGCTGAGCGACTGAGTACCAACGCAAAAGGCCCCCTCCACTGTGGAGGGGGCCTTTTGCGTTGGCACTACTACGCGGGACGGAAGCCGGCTTTCTGGGCGTCGGCCTCGGTGCGGAACCAGACGTCGGCCCTGGTGTCGTCGAAGCTGGACGTGCCGGGGCGGAAGTAGCGGCGGCCGGTCAGGGTCGCCTTCACCTCGAAGTCCGCCGCGGGGGCGTGGCCGTCCGACTTGGGGAGGACCGAGCCCGGTCCGAACGGGGAGCGCGGGTTGAAGCCCTCCGGCTGCTGGTAGCGCGGCGCGACGGGGGCGGACGGTTCGCTGCGGCCGCCCGTGGAGGGGCTGAAGCCGACCGGGCGCGGGCGCACGGGCAGGGGTTTGGCCTGCGGCGGTGCGACCGGCTGGGGCGGGCCCAGCAGCGGAGGGGACGTCATGGGCGGCGGGCCGCCCGCCGGGCGCTGGGGGCGCTGCGGCAGGCCGTTGGAGCCGCGCTGGAGCAGTTCCGGGGCCAGGGTCGGGACGAACGGCTGGTCGTCCGACGGCGGCAGGTGGCGCACGGTCTCCGCGGGCTCCGGGTCGTCGTCCGAAGCGCCGACGATGGGCTCGAAGAGGGACCGGGGGCGTTCCGCCGCGGGCTGGGCCGGGGCGGGCTTGGCCGCCTTCGGCGCGGGGGCCTCCGGCTCGACCGGCTGGGGCGCGAAGAAGTCGGCGGCGCGCGGGGCGGCCGCGCGCTTGTCGACGATCGGGGGCAGCTCGGCCGGGAAGAACTCGGTCGCCGGGGCTTCCGGTTCCGCCGCCTTGGCCGCGGGCTGCTCGGCCTGGAAGGGCGCGGTCGACGCGCGCTCGCCGGAGAACGGGGCCACCGGCGTGCCCCCGGCGGGGGCCCAGCCGCGGGACTCGGTCGGCGCGGCTTGGGCGGCGCGGAAGTCCGCGCCCCGCGTCTCGGCGTCGCGGGTGTCCTCGGTGTCCTGGGGCTCGGCGGCCGCAGTGACCTCGTCCGGGTCGTCGCGGCGGTCGTCGGGGTCGTCCGGCTGCACGCCGAGCTGGCCCTTGCTGGACTCGATCGCGTCCGTGACGGCGGCGATCGGGAACTGGCCGGTCAGGCTGTGCTCGGGCCACGGCTGGCGCTCGGCGTCCGACTCGGCCTCCCGCTCGGCCTCCGCGCGGGCGTCGGCCGCGTCGATGGCGCGCTGCACCTCGCCCGCGGGGATGACCGACGTGGTCTCGGTCTCGTCCTCGGGCGTCTCGTCGACGACCTCGGCCTCCTCGGCCTCCTCGACCGGCTCGGCGACCTCGGCGTCAGCCTCGACTTCGGCTTCGGCGGGCAGCACGTCGTCGGCCGCGAAGTCCTCTTCACGGTCGTCGAGCAGCTCGGCCTCGGGCCGTTCGGCGTCCTGCTCCGCCTCGGTGGGCCGGTCGACCTCGAGCTGCGCCTCTTCCTCCTCGCGCCACATCTCGCGCGGGTGCCACTCCTGCACCTCCGGCGGGGCCGTCGGCTCCTCCTGGGCGGGCGCGACCTCGGCCGTCACGGGGTTCAGGTAGCGGGTGCGGTCCGCCGGGATCTCGGGCACGTCCGGCAGCTCGTCGAGGTCCGCGCGCCGGAACACGGTCGGCTCCTGCGCCGGGTTGAGCGGCACGGGCTCGGCCTGCACCTCGTCCTCGGTGGACAGCCGCTGGAACAGGCTGCGCGGCTTCTCCTCCTCGGGCACGTCGACGGGCTCGACGATCCGGGACGGCTCGGCGTCCTCCGGGATGCGGGTGAGCGCCGGGGGCAGCTCGTCGTAGTTGTCCGAGTCCGGTTCGGGCTCCGGTTCCGGGGCCGCGGCGAACGCGCTCAGCGGCGGGAACGGGGCCACGTCGTTCGACTGGCGCGGTTCGGGCGTGCGCGGCAGGGGCGCGTAGGGCTCCTGGCCGTACGGCTCCTGGGGCCTCGGCGGCTCGACCAGCCGCTGCGGCTCCAGCGGGCGCAGCGGCTCGCCGGAGCGCGACGGGGGCTCGTAGGGCTCCGCGGCGCGCGGGGGCTCGTACGCCCTCGGCGCTTCCTGCGCGGGGCTCTGCGGCCACACCTGCTCGGGCGGCGGGGCCAGCGCGGGATCGGAGGTCGCGCGGGCACCGACGTGCCAGTCGTCGAACTCCTCGTCGCGCATCGGCGACGACACCGGCGACGGCGGGGCCTGCGGTTGCGGTCGCGGCGGTCCGGCTGGGGCGCTGAGCCTGTTCGCCTCCAGCTCGGCGAGCCGCTGCTTGGCCGGTCGGACCTGCACGAGCCAGGTCACCAGCACACCGGCGACGAAGGACAGCAGGCTCCACAGCCAGACCTGCCCGAAGAGCGACACCACTGGAAGTTCCTCCAACTGGCAAGTCCTGTTACGCCCCGACGCGCTCGCACGCCGAGCTGTTCACCCGGTAGTGGAAGCGGTGCCAAACTACCCTGACCTCGTGGTCAGTCGCGGTCGGCCGCCCACTGGCGAACGGATGTGTCGATAGTAGGCCACCGGGCGCAACTGACCAGGTCAAAGGGATCCACGTCGCGGCGTAGAGTGCGGCGAGTGCCCCCGTTGACCAACTCCGACGCCACCGCGGTGGAAGTTCACCGCCCCGATCGGGGAATCGCGTACGGCGTCGGCGCGTACGTGCTGTGGGGCGTCGTCCCCGCCTACTGGCCCCTGCTGCTCCCGGCGACCCCCGTGGAGCTGCTGGCCCACCGGATCGCGTGGTCACTGGTGGTGATGGCGGGGATCACCCTGGCGCTCGGCCAGTGGGGCGCGCTGCGCCGCCTGTCGGCCAAGGGCTGGCTGATGGTCGCGTGCGCCTCGGTGCTGATCGCGGTCAACTGGGGCGTCTACATCTACGCGGTGAACAGCGCCCACGTGGTCGAGGCCTCACTGGGGTACTTCATCAACCCGCTGGTCAGCGTGCTGCTGGGCGTGCTGGTGCTGCGGGAGAAGCTGCGGCTGCCGCAGTACGCGGCGCTGGCCATCGCGGTGCTGGCGGTGGTCGTGCTGGCCGTCGACTACGGCTCGCTGCCGCTGATCTCGTTGACGCTGGCGTGCTCGTTCGGCGTGTACGGGCTGATCAAGAAGACCGTGCCGCTGGACTCGACCACGAGCCTGACCGGCGAGAGCGTCGTGCTGGCCCCGATCGCGGTCGGCTACCTGGTGTGGCTCGGCGCGACCGACGCGGGCACGTTCACCTCGAACGGCTGGGGCCACGCGCTGCTGCTGGTCTCGGCGGGCGCGGTCACGGCGGTGCCGCTGATGCTGTTCGGCGCGTCGGCCAGGAGGGTGCCGCTCATCACGCTGGGCATGCTCCAGTACCTGGCGCCGATCCTCCAGTTCGCCTGGGGCGTGTTCGTGAAGCACGAGACCATGACGCCGGTCCGCTGGGCCGGTTTCGGCCTGGTGTGGGTCGCGCTGGCCGTGTTCACGCTCGACGCCGCCCGCACGGGTCACCGGGCCCGAAAGCTCGAACTGGCTCCCCGCCGCGAAGCGGCGGTTGACCTGACACCAGAGTGCCGATGACCACTGCTGAAGTGGAACCGGGATGCGAACGGCCACCCTTGCGGGCGTCCCTTCTCGAGACGCCCGCACCCGAACTGGTCAGTGCGAGCGGGCCACGACGTACTCGCTGAGCGACTCCATCGCGTCGCGGGCCGGGCAGGCCGGGAGCTTGCCCAGTGCGGCGCGGGCCTCGTCGGCGTACTCGTCGAGGGTCTGCCTGGCCTTCGCCAGTCCGGACGACGTGCGCAGCAGCGCCAGCGCCTCGTCGACCTCGGCGTCGTCGGTGATCGGACCGGACAGCAGCCGACCGAGCCTGGTGCTCTCGGCCCCCGGCTCGGCGAGCGCGTACAGCATCGGGAGCGTCTTCACGCCCTCGCGCAGGTCCGTGCCGGGCGTCTTGCCCGACTCCTCCGTCGGCGACGCGATGTCGATGACGTCGTCGGAGATCTGGAACGCCGCCCCGATCACGTCGCCGTAGGCGCGCAGCGCGTCGGTCTGCTCGTCGGTCATCTCGGAGAACATCGCGCCGAAGCGCGCCGCGGTCGCGATGAGCGACCCCGTCTTCTCCTTGATCGTCTTGAGGTAGTGCTCGACGGGGTCCTCGCCCTCGCGGGGCCCCATCGTCTCGCGCATCTGCCCGGTGACCAGCTCGCTGAACGTCTCGGCGATGATCCGCGCCGCGGCCGTCCCCAGGTCCGCGACCAGCGCGGACGCGTGGGCGAACAGGTAGTCGCCGGTCAGGATGGCGATGCTGTTGTCCCACTTGGCGTTGGCGCTGACCGCGCCCCGCCGCATGGTCGCCTCGTCCATCACGTCGTCGTGGTAGAGGGTCGCGAGGTGCGTCAGCTCGACGACCGCGGCCGCCTTGATGACGTTCTCGCGGTCCCACGTCCCGGTGAACTGGGAGGCGAGCAGCGTGAACAGCGGGCGAATCCGCTTGCCGCCCGCGTCCACGAGGTGCAGCGACGTCTCCATCACCGGGTGGAAGTCGCTCTGCACGACCTTCCGCAGAAGTTCTTCCACCTCGGCGAGGCCGTCCTGCACCACCTCCGCCAGCACAGGGTCGACGAACTGGAACCCTGTCCCCACCTGCTCGCTACTGGTCACCCTTGAAGCCTACGTACCACTAGAAGACGAAGCCGCCTGCCCCCGCCCAATCGAGCGCGAACGAGGGGTACACGCCCAGGAACAGGGTGACGGCGGCGCCGATGGTGATCGCGATCGTGGTGAACGCGCCGGGCACGGTCACCGTGGGCCCGTCAGGTGCGGGTTCGCTGAAGTACATGAGGACGATGACCCGCAGGTAGAAGAACGCCGCCACCGCGCTGGCCACCAGCGCGACCACCACGAGCGGTGCGAGACCGTCCTGGATGGCCGCCGCGAACACCACGAACTTGCCCACGAAACCACTCGTCAGGGGGATGCCCGCGAGTGCCAGGAGCAGGAACGTGAAGACCGCCGCGAGCACCGGCGACCGCTTCGCGAGCCCCGCCCACTGCGACAGGTGGGTCGCCTCGCCGTCGGCGTTGCGGACCAGGCTGATGACGCCGAACACGGCGACCGTGGTGAAGCCGTAGGCCAGCAGGTAGAACAGCGTGCCGGACAGGCCCTGCTCGGTCAGCGAGATCGAGCCGATCAGCAGGAAGCCCGCGTGCGCCACCGAGGAGTACGCGACCATGCGCTTCACGTCGGTCTGGGTGAGGCCGAGCACCGCGCCGATGACCATCGAGGCCACGGCGACGCCCCACAGGACGCCCCGCCACTCCCAGTTGGTCCGCTCGAACGCGACGGTGAGCACCCGCAGGATGCCGCCGAAGGCCGCGACCTTCGTGCAGGCCGCCATGAACGCCGTGATGGGCGTCGGAGCGCCCTGGTAGACGTCCGGGGTCCACGCGTGGAACGGGCCGACGGAGGCCTTGAACAGCAGGCCGACGACCAGCAGGCCGAAGCCCGCGAACAGCAGCGTGTCGGACTTGTCGCTGCCCGCCGTGGCGGTCGCGATGTCGGCCAGCTTCACGGAGCCCGCGTAGCCGTAGAGCAGCGCGAGGCCGTAGAGGAAGAACGCCGAGGCGAACGCGCCGAGCAGGAAGTACTTGACCGCCGCCTCCTGCGAGAGCAGGCGGCGACGGCGGGCGAGCCCGCACATCAGGTACAGCGGCAGCGACAGCACTTCCAGCGCGATGAACATCGTCAGCAGGTCGTTCGCCGCGACGAACACCATCATCCCGGAGAGCGCGAACAGCGTCAGCGGGAAGACCTCGGTCTGCATGCCCGTGCGGGACGCCTGCGCGCGGTCCTGGACCGTGCCGGGGCGGACCGCGGCGTCGGCGACGAACGCGCCGCCGGGCTCGACGGACCGGTCGGCGATCAGCAGCACCGAGCCGAACGCCAGCATCAGCAGCGTGATCCAGAGGAAGATCACCGGCCGGTCGACCGCGACCGCGTCCGACAGCGTGGTGACGCCCTGCTTGGTGTTCGCGTCGCTGGACGCGTAGACGACCGTCCACGCGCCCGAGGCGATGAGGGCGAGCGCGGTCAGCGCGACCTGCGCCGCCCACCGCTGGTGCTTGGGCAGGAAGGCCTCGAACAGCACGGCGACGCAGGCGGCGCCGAGCACGATCAGCACCGGGGTGATCGCGTCGTACTTGATGTCCGGCGCATCGATCAGCTGGACCTGGGCGAGGAACGTCACGTCACTTGCCTTCCTGCGCGACCGGGTCGGACACGCCGACCTCGCTCAACGTCGCCCCGATCGACGGGGAGATCACGTCCAACACCGGCTTGGGGTAGAACCCGAGCACGAGGACCAGTGCCACGAGCGGCGCCAGCACGGCGATCTCCCGCTTGTCGAGGTCCTTGATCTCGGAGCGCTCCGGGTCCTTGGCGGTTCCGGGGCCGCCCGCCACGTTCAGCAGCGCGGTCCCGCGCACCGGGCCCTGGAAGACCCGCTGGTAGACCCACAGCACGTACAGGGCCGCGAGCACCATGCCGAGCGTGGAGACGATGGTGAACACCGGTTGGTTGGGGTACGAGCCGATGAGGACCAGGAACTCGCTCACGAACGAGTTCGTGCCGGGCAGCGCCAGCGAGGACAGACCGGCCACGAAGAACAGGCCGCCCAGCACCGGGGTCAGCTTCGCCATGCCGCCGTAGTCCTGGATCAGGCGGGAGCCGCCGCGCGACATCACCATGCCCACGACCAGGAACAGCATGCCGGTCGAGATGCCGTGGTTGACCATGTACAGCACCGAGCCCGTACCGGCCTGCGAGCTGAACGCGAAGATGCCCAGCGCGATGAAGCCGAAGTGGGCGATCGAGGTGTACGCGACGAACCGCTTCATGTCCGTCTGGCCGACCGCGAGCAGCGAGCCGTAGATGATGCCGACGACCGCGAGCACGAGCACCAGCGGCGCGAGCTGCTTGCTGGCCGCCGGGAACAGCGGCAGGCAGTAGCGCAGGAAGCCGAACGTGCCGATCTTGTCCAGGACGCCGACGAGCAGCACGCCCGCGCCCACCGGCGCCTCGGCACCGGCGTCGGGCAGCCAGGTGTGCAGCGGCACCAGCGGGGCCTTGATCGCGAAGGCGATGAAGAACCCGAGGAACAGCCAGATCTGCGTGGACGTCGGCGCGTCCTTCATCACGGTGACGAGCGTGGCCCAGTCGAGCGTGCCCTGGCCCAGCTTGTCCGCGCTGGTGACGTACAGGCCGATCACCGAGGCGAGCATGATCAGGCCGCCGAGCAACGAGTAGAGGAAGAACTTCATCGCCGCGTACTGCCGGTTCGGGCCGCCGAAGCGGCCGATCAGGAAGTACATCGGGACGAGGACGGCCTCGAAGAACACGTAGAACAGGAACACGTCGGTCGCGGCGAACACGCCGATCATGCCGGTCTGCATGGCCAGCAGCAGCGAGAAGAACCCGCTCGCGCTGCGGCCCTCCGGCAGCTTGTCCGACCAGGCGCCGCCGATGACGACCGGCATCAGGAAGGCGATCAGCGCGATCATGACGAGCGCGATGCCGTCCACGCCGAACGACAGGTGCACCCCGAACGTCGGGATCCAGTCGGCCGAGCTGGTCAGCTGCAACCGGGCGGACGACGACGGGTCGTAGGCGATCCAGGTCACGACCGCGAGCGCGAGTTCCACGAGGGAGAACCCGAGCGCGGTGAACTTCGCGATCCGGTCGTTCCCCCGCAGGAATGCCACCACCAGGCTGCCGACCAGCGGCAGCAGGAGCAGCGCGATCAGCGTCCAGCTCACGAGAACCTCACCATCAGAAGCGCGCCCAGCACGCAGATCGCGCCCAGGAGCATGGAGAGCGCGTACGAGCGCACGAAACCGGTCTGGAGACGGCGCAACCGGCCGGAGCTACCGCCGAGCAGCGCGGCGGTCCCGTTGACGAGGCCGTCGACGCCCTTGTTGTCCACGAACACGAGCGCGCGGGAGAGCCAGGTGCCCGGCCGCGCGAACAGCGCCTCGTTGAGCGCGTTGCCGTACAGGTCGGCGCGCGCGGCGCGGACCGGGAAGGACACCCGCAGCGGGCGTTCCACCGGCTGCGGCTTGCGGCCGAAGAGGAGGAACGCGATGGCCACGCCCACCAGCGAGAGGCCGACGCTGAGGATCGCCACGGTCGTGTGGTCGATGACCCCGTGCGTCTCCTCCAGCGGGCCGAGGGACGGTTCGAGCCAGCCCGCGAGCCGGTCGCCGCTCTCCAGGAACCAGCCGATGCCGACCGAGCCGACGGCCAGGACGATCATCGGGATGGTCATGGACAGCGGGGACTCGTGCGGGTGGTAGTCCTTGCCGTCCGCCGTCTTCAGGTCCTTCCAGCGGGCCTTGCCCAGGAAGACCAGCAGCAGCAGGCGGGTCATGTAGAACGCCGTGAGCGCCGCGCCCAGCAGCGCGACGCCGCCGAACACGTAGCCGCGCCAGCCCGGCTCGCCGAAGGCGGCCGCGATGATGGCGTCCTTGGAGAAGAAGCCGGAGAACGGCGGGATGCCGATCAGCGCGAGGTAGCCGAGGCCCCAGGTCGCGAAGGTGATCGGCATGTACTTGGCGAGCCCGCCCATGCGGCGGATGTCGCCCTCGTCGTTCATGCCGTGCATGACCGAACCCGCGCCGAGGAACAGGCCTGCCTTGAAGAAGCCGTGGGCCAGCAGGTGCAGGATGCCCAGCGCGTACCCGACCGGGCCGAGGCCGACGGCGAGGATCATGTAGCCGATCTGGCTGACCGTCGAGTAGGCGAGGACCTTCTTGAAGTCGTCGTACGCCATGCCGATGAGGCAGCCGATCAGCAGCGTCACCGCACCGATGATCATGACGACCAGTCGGCCGTCCGGACTGAGGTCGTACAGCGGGTGCGAGCGGGCGATGAGGTACACGCCCGCGGTCACCATCGTCGCCGCGTGGATCAGGGCGGAGACGGGCGTCGGACCCGCCATGGCGTCGGGCAGCCAGGCCTGGAGCGGGAACTGGCCGGACTTGCCGCAGGCGCCGAGCAGGAGCAGCAGCGTGATCGCCAGGATCGAGCCGGACGACAGCTCGTCCACCCGCGCGAACACGTCGGTGTACTGGGTGGTGCCCAGCTCCTTGAACATGATGAAGATGGCGATCGCGAGACCCAGGTCGCCGACCCGGTTCATCAGGAACGCCTTCTTGGCCGCGGTGGCCGCCTCCGGCTTGTACTGGTACCAGCCGATGAGCAGGTAGGACGCGAGGCCCACACCCTCCCAGCCGAAGTACAGCGTCACGAAGCCGTTGCCCAGCACCAGCAGCAGCATCGCGGAGACGAAGAGGTTCAGGTAGGCGAAGAACTTGCGCCTGCCGTCCTCGTGCGCCATGTAGCCGATGGAGTAGATGTGGATCAGGGACCCGACACCGGTGATCAGGAGCACGAACGTCAGCGACAGCGGGTCGATCCGCAGGCCGAACTCGACGTTCAGGGCGCCGACCGGGATCCAGTCGAACAGGTGGAGCTCGCTCGTCCGCTCCTCCGGGCCCTGGCCGAGGGTCGTGAAGAAGAGCGCGACCCCGTAGGCGAACGCCGCGATGATCGTGGCGCAGCCCAGCAGGTGGCCCCACTTGTCGGCCCGCTTGCCCGCCAGCAGCAGCACAGCCGCACCGAACGCGGGCAGGGCTAGCAGCAACCAGGCGAGACTCGCGAGCCCGCTGGCGGCAACTGATTCCGTCACCGGTGACCTCTCAGTACTTCAGCAGGTTGGAATCGTCGACCGAGGCCGAGCGACGCGTGCGGAAGATCGACATGATGATCGTCAGGCCCACCACGACCTCGGCGGCGGCCACGACCATCACGAAGAAACCCATCACCTGGCCGTCGAGCTCCCCGTGCATGCGGGAGAACGTGACCAGCGTGAGGTTCACCGCGTTGAGCATCAGCTCGACGCACATGAACACGACGATGGCGTTGCGCCGCACCAGAACGCCCACCGCGCCGAGGCTGAACAGCAGCGCGGACAGGAGCAGGTAGTAGGTAGGAGTCATCACTCCCCCTCCTTGGCTGACGCGGAGCCGGTGAGCGCGTGCGCGTCGGCGTGGTGCCCGGTGCCGGACACCCCCGCGACGTCGTCCGCGAGGCGTTCCTTGGTGGTCGTCTCGATGAGCGCCGAGAGCGACTCCTCCGCGACGGAACCGTCGGGCAGCAGCGCGGGCGTGGCGACGGAGTTGGCCGTGGCGAAGACGCCGGGGCCGGGCAGCGAGCCGGGGCGGTCACCCTTGAAGCGCTCCTCGACCAGTTCGCGCTGGGTCTTCTTCTCGCCCTTGCCGTGCCGGTCGGAGTACGCCAGCACCATCGCGCCGACGGCGGCGGTGATCAGCAGCGCCGACGTGAGCTCGAAGACGAACAGGTACTTGGTGAACAGCTCCGAGCCGATGTTGGCGACGTTGCCGCCGCCGGAGTTGTTCACCGAGGCGAGGCCGACCGAGCGGACGCGGGTGAAGGCCTGCGCGAGCGAGCCGACGACCAGGCCCGCGAAGCCGACGCCGAGCACCGCGGCGGCGAGGCGTTGCCCGCGCAGCACCTCGACGATCGAGTCCGAGCTGTCCCTGCCGACGAGCATCAGCACGAAGAGGAACAGCATCATGATCGCGCCGGTGTACACGATGATCTGCACGAAGCCGAGGAACGGCGCCTGCTGGACCATGTAGATGACGCCGAGGCTGAGCATGGTCAGCACCAGCCACAGCGCGGAGTGGACCGCGTTGCGGGCGAAGAGCATGCCGAGCGCGCCCGCGAGGGACAGCGGTCCGAGGATCCAGAACGCGATCGTCTCGCCGGTGCCGATGGTGTCGGCGACCGGGGCCGCGGGCTGCGCGACGGTGACGAAGTCCTGCGCCAGGTTGAGAAGGCTCACTGCCCCGCCTCCGCGTTGCGGGCGAGCGCCGGGCCGTTCACGTAGTAGTCCTGCTCGTTGTCGCCGAGCCGCATGGGGTGCGGCGGCTGCTCCATGCCGGGCAGCAGCGGGGCGAGCAGGTCCTCCTTCGTGAAGATCAGCTTCTGCCTGCTGTCGTCGGCCAGCTCGTACTCGTTCGTCATGGTGAGCGAACGGGTCGGGCACGCCTCGATGCAGAGGCCGCAGCCGATGCAGCGCAGGTAGTTGATCTGGTAGTCGGCGCCGAAGCGCTCACCGGGGGAATACCGGGCGTCCTCGGTGTTGTTGCCACCTTCGACGAAGATCGCGTCCGCCGGGCAGGCCCACGCGCACAGCTCGCAGCCGACGCACTTCTCCAGCCCGTCGGGGTGCCGGTTGAGCTGGTGCCGCCCGTGGAACCGCGGCGCGGTGACCTTCTTGACCTCGGGGTACTCCTCGGTGACGACCTTCTTGAACATCGTTCCGAAGGTCACGCCGAAGCCCTTGATGGGATCAAACATCCCCATCGCTGGCCTCCTTCGATGCTGTTACCGCAACGGGTTCCTTGGGCAGCTGCGCGACGACCGGGGTACGCCGCGTCGGAGCCTTGGGGACTTCCAGGTCGAGTGGCGGCACGGGGTACCCGCCGCCGGTGATCGGGACCGCGTTCGGGTCTTCCGCGACCTTGCGGTCCGGCAGCAGCAGCGAGAGCAGCACCAGCACGCCGAGCACGACGCCGAAGATCGTCAGGAACTGGTTCCGGCTGAAGCCGCCGGAGTTGTTCAGCGCGCGCACGAGGGCCACGGCCACGATCCACACGAGGCTGATCGGGACGAGGACCTTCCAGCCCAGCCGCATGAACTGGTCGTAGCGCATGCGGGGCAGCGTGCCGCGCAGCCAGATGAAGATGAACAGGAAGAACAGCGTCTTGGCGACGAACCAGAGGAGGCCCCACCAGCCGGTGTTCATGAAGTCGCCGCCCCACGGCGCCTTGTACCCGCCGAGGAACAGCGTGGTCGCGAGCGCGGAGACCGTCACCATGTTCACGTACTCGGCGAGGAAGAACAGCGCGAACTTCAGCGAGCTGTACTCGGTGTGGAAACCGCCGACCAGCTCGGACTCGGCCTCGGGGAGGTCGAAGGGCGCGCGGTTGGTCTCGCCGACCATGGAGATGACGTAGATCGCGAAGCTCGGGAACAGCAGCACCACGAACCAGAGGTTGCTCTGCGCCTGCACGATGTCCGAGGTGGACATGGAGTGCGAGAACATCACGACGCCGACGATCGACAGGCCCATCGCGATCTCGTAGGAGATCACCTGCGCCGCCGAGCGCAGGGCGCCCAGCAGCGGGTACGGCGAGCCGGAGGCCCAGCCGGAGAGCACGATGCCGTAGACGCCGATCGAGGAGCAGGCCAGCACGACCAGGACGCCGACCGGGAGGTCGACGAGCTGGAGCGAGGTGCGCTCGCCGAAGAGGCTGACCTCACCGGCGATCGGGATCACCGAGAAGGCGACGAACGCAGGGATGCAGGAGATGACCGGCGCGAGGAAGAACACCCACTTGTCCGCGAGGACCGGGCGGATGTCCTCCTTGAACGCCAGCTTCAGGCCGTCCGCCAACGACTGGAGCCAGCCGTTGGGGCCGACCCGGTTGGGGCCGGGGCGCTGCTGCATCCGCGCGACGACCTTGCGCTCCCAGTTGATCATGAACAGCGTCATGACGACGAGGAACGCGAAGATCCCGACGACCTTGATCAGGATGATCCAGATCGGGTCGTCCGCGAGAAGTTCGGCGGTGGTCATGCCTTGCCTCCACTAACGGCCACGAGGGAACCGTGACCCGCGACGAGGTTGCGGCGCACGGTGACCGGGCCCGAGTTGCCGGGCAGCCAGACGACGCCGTCGGGCAGGTCCGCGACCTCGACGGGCAGCGTCACCGACCCGCGCTCGGTCGACACGGTGATGTCGGCGCCCGGTTCGAGGCCGAGGTTCACGGCGGTGTTCGCGGACACCTTCGCCACCACCGGGCGGGCGGTGCCCGCGAGGTTCGGCTCGTCGTCCTGGAGCGAGCCGTTGTCCAGCATCCGGCGCCAGGTCGCGAGCACGGCCTGACCGGCCGTGGGCTGCACGAGCAGCGGCGCCGACACGGTGGGGGCCGAGGCCTCCGCCACGTTCGAGCCGAGCCGGTCCAGGTCGGCGGCCGCGGCGGCGGGCGTCTGGGTGAACAGGTCGGCGTCCATCTCGACGGCCAGGGTGTCGAGCACCCGGCAGTCGGGCAGCGCGCCGGTGCCCTCGAGCGTGGTGCCGAAGTCGCGGCGACGGCCTTCCCAGTTCAGGAAGCTGCCGGACTTCTCGACCGACGGGGCGATCGGGAGGACGACGTCCGCGTGGTCGGTGGCCGCGCTCGGGCGCAGTTCCAGCGAGACCACGAAGCCCGCGAACTCCAGCGCCCGCTGGGCGAGGCCGGGGTCCGGCAGGTCGTACGGGTCGACGCCCGCGACGACGAGCGCGTCCAGCGCGCCGCTCGCGGCGGCGACCAGGATGCCGTTGGTGTCGCGGCCCGCGCGGCTCGGCAGCGTGCCCGCCACCAGGCCCCAGGACTTCTCCACCTCGGCGCGCGCGGCGGCGTCGCTGACGAGCCTGCCGCCGGGCAGCAGGTTCGGCACCGCGCCGACCTCGAGCGCGCCGCGCTCACCCGCGCGACGCGGGATCCAGGCGACCTTCGCCCCGGTGGACTCGGCGAGCCGGGCCACCGCGGAGAACAGGCCGGGCACCTCGGCGGCGCGCTCGCCGACGAGGATCACCGAACCGCTGGTGGACAGCGCTTCCGTCACGTCGGGAGCGTGCTCCGCCAGGCCGTTCAGCGCGGCGGGCTCCTGACCGGGGACGCAGGCGAGCAGCGTGCCGAAGGTCTTCTCCACGGCGGGCGAGGTGTACTGGCCCAGGTGGAACACCTTGGTCTTCTTGCGGGCGGCCTTGCGCAGCCGCAGGAAGACGATGGGCGCTTCCTCCTCCGGCTCGAACGCGACGCACAGCACGGCGGGCGCGGCCTCGATCGCCTTGAACGTCACGCCGCCGTTGTCCGGCGTCGTGCCGAGGATCGTGCTGGTCAGGAACTCCAGCTCCTCGGCCGAGTGCGCGCGGGCCCGGAAGTCGACGTCGTTGGTCTTGAGCGCCACGCGGGCGAACTTCGCGTAGGCGTAGGCGTCCTCGACGGTCAGGCGACCGCCGGTGAGCACGCCGACGCCCTTGGCGTCACGGGCGGCGGCGAGACCGGCCGCGGCGACCTGGAGGGCCTCGGTCCACGACGTCTCGCGCAGCTCACCGGACTCCGCGTCGCGCACCAGCGGGCGCGTGAAGCGGTCGGCGGCCGTGGCGTAGCGGAACGCGAAGCGGCCCTTGTCGCAGATCCACTCCTCGTTGACCTCGGGGTCGTCACCGGCGAGCTTGCGCTGCACCTTGCCGCGCCGCCAGTCGGTGCGCTCGGCGCAGCCCGACGAGCAGTGCTCGCAGACGCTCGGGGTGGAGATGAGGTCGAACGGGCGGGCCCGGAAGCGGTAGGCCGCGCTCGTGAGGGCGCCCACCGGGCAGATCTGGATGGTGTTGCCCGAGAAGTACGACTGGAACGGCTTGCCGTCCGCCACGCCGATCTGCTGCTGCGAGCCGCGCTCCAGCAGCTCGATGAACGGGTCGCCCGCGATCTGCGCGGAGAACCTGGTGCAGCGCTGGCAGAGCACGCAGCGCTCGCGGTCCAGCAGCACCTGCGTCGAGATCGGCAGGGGCTTCGGGAACGTGCGCTTGTGCTCGTGGAAGCGGGACTCCGCGCGACCGTGCTTGAGCGCCTGGTTCTGCAGCGGGCACTCGCCGCCCTTGTCGCAGATCGGGCAGTCCAGCGGGTGGTTGATGAGCAGCAGCTCCATCACGCCCGCCTGCGCCTTGTCCGCGACGGGCGAGGTCAGCTGGGTCTTCACGACCATGCCGTCGGCGACCGTCATCGTGCAGGAGGCCTGGGGCTTCGGCATCGGCCGACCGCCCATCTCGACCTCGACGAGGCACTGGCGGCAGGCGCCCGCGGGCTCCAGCAGCGGGTGGTCGCAGAACCGCGGCACGACGATGCCGAGGCGCTCGGCCGTGCGGATCAGCAGCTCACCCTTGGGGGCGACGACCTCGAAGCCGTCGATCACGAGCTTGACGTGGCCCTCGGGGACCGCGACCTCGCTCTTCTCCGGTGCCAAAGTCATCAGTGGGCTCCTGCCAACACAGCGGAGTTCTTGTCGCACAGCGCCAGGAACTCGTCCTTGAAGTACTTGATGCCACTGGTGATCGGGCTGACCGCGCCGTCGCCCAGCGCGCAGAACGAGCGGCCGAGGATGTTGTCGCAGACGTCGAGCAACGTGTCGATGTCGCTCGCGGTGCCGTTGCCCGCCACCATGCGCTGGAGGATCTGGACCAGCCAGTACGTGCCCTCGCGGCAGGGGGTGCACTTGCCGCACGACTCGTGCTTGTAGAACTCGGTCCACTTCATGACCGCCCACGGGACCGAGACGGTCTCGTTGAACAGCTGCAACGCCGTGGTGCCGAGCATGGAACCGGCCTCGGCCGCGCCCTCGAAGTCCAGCGGCACGTCGAGGTGGTCCGCGGTGAACAGCGGGGTGGACGAGCCGCCCGGCGTCCAGAACTTCAGCGGGATGCCGTCCTTCATGCCACCGGCCAGCTCCAGCAGCTCGCGCAGCGTGGTGCCCATCGGCGCCTCGTACTGGCCGGGCCGCGTGACGTGGCCGGACAGCGAGTAGATCTTCGGGCCGGGCGAGCGCTCGCGCCCCATGGTGCGGAACCAGTCGCTGCCGCCGTTGACGATGAACGGCACGCTGGCGATGGTCTCGACGTTGTTCACCACGGTCGGCGACGCGTAGAGCCCGGCGGTCGCGGGGAACGGCGGCTTCAGCCTCGGCTGGCCGCGCTTGCCCTCCAGCGAGTCGAGCAGCGCCGTCTCCTCGCCGCAGATGTACGCGCCCGCGCCGGCGTGCACGACGACGTCGAGGTCGAAGCCGCTGCCCAGGATGTTCTTGCCCAGGTACCCGGCGGCGTACGCCTCCTTGACGGCGCCGTCGAGCCTGCGGATGCAGTGCAGGGCCTCACCGCGCACGTAGATCGCGGCGAAGTTCGCCCGGATCGCGTACGAGGTGATGATGATGCCCTCGATGAGGGAGTGCGGGTCCGCCATCATCAGCGGGATGTCCTTGCAGGTGCCCGGCTCGCCCTCGTCGGCGTTGATGACGAGGTAGTGCGGCTTGCCGTCGCCCTGCGGGATGAAGCCCCACTTCATGCCCGTGGGGAAACCCGCGCCGCCCCGGCCGCGCAGGCCGGAGTCCTTGCACTGCTGGATGATCTGGTCCGGGTGCGCGCCGAGGGCCTTGCGCAGCGCGGTGTACCCCTCCAGCTGCTCGTAGGTCTTGATCGTCCACGAGCGCGGGGAGAGCCAGCGCTTGGTCAGCACTGGAGTGAGGCTGTCAACCATGGCGTGCCCCTACTTCTTTTCCGGGAGCGGCGGGAAGGCGACGTCGTCCGACATGGACGGTGCGGTCCAGCCGTTGTCCGCGGCGATGCGGGCGCCCCGCACGGTCTCGGCGGCGGCCGACGGGCCGTCCAGGTCGGACTCGCGACCCTCGAAGAACCCGGCCAGCTGGAGCTCGGCCTGGCGGAAGTCGGTGAGCGGGGCACCGCGCGTCGGAGCGGGCTTCTCCCCCGCCTGCAACGCGGTCACGAGCTCCAGCGCCTTGTCCGGCGTCTGGTTGTCGTAGAACTCGTAGTTCACCTGGAGGACCGGGCCGAGGTCGCAGGCCGCGAGGCACTCGGCGTGCTCCAGCGTGATCGAGCCCGGCGTGCCCGGCTCGCCCGAGGTCTCCTCCTGGCCCAGCGGCTTGCCCTCGCTGCCCAGGTGCTCGCGCAGCTTCGCGAAGATGGCGTCGCCGCCCAGCGCCGCGCACAGGGTGTTCGTGCACACGCTGACCAGGTGCTCGCCGCACGGCTTGCGCTTGTACATGGTGTAGAAGGTCGCGACCGCGCTGACCTCGGCGTTGCTCAGGTCGAGCTGGCCCGCGCAGAACGCGATGCCCGCCTGGCTGACGTAGCCCTCGACCGACTGCACGAGGTGCAGCATCGGCAGCAGCGCCGACCGCGACAGCGGGTAGCGCGAGATCAGCTGCTGCGCCCGCGCGACGATGTCGTCACCGAAGACGCTCAGGTCCGCAGTGGACGGTTCAGAAGTCTGGGTCATCGGTCACAACCACCCATCACCGGGTCGATAGAGGCCACCGAGGCGATGACGTCGGCGACCATGCCGCCCTCGCACATCGCGGGCATCGACTGGAGGTTCACGAAACTTGGTTCGCGCACGTGCACGCGGAACGGGCGCGTGCCGCCGTCGGAGACCACGTGGTAGCCGAGCTCGCCGCGCGGCGACTCGATCGGCACGTAGACCTGGCCCGCCGGGACGTCGAAGCCCTCGGTCACCAGCTTGAAGTGGTGGATCAGGGACTCCATCGACTGGCCCATGATCTTGCGGACGTGCTCGAGCGAGTTGCCCATGCCGTCCGCGCCGATCGTGAGCTGCGCGGGCCACGCGATCTTGGCGTCCTCGACCATGACCGGGCCCGGCTCCAGCCGGTCCACGGCCTGGCGGACGATCCGCAGCGACTGGTGGATCTCCTCGACCCGCATCAGGTACCGCGCGAAGCTGTCGCCCGCGTTCGACGTGGGGACGTCGAAGTCGTAGGTCTCGTAGCCCGAGTACGGCTCGACCTTGCGGAGGTCCCACGGGAGGCCCGCGGACCGCAGGATCGGGCCGGTGATGCCGAGCGCGAGGCACGCGTCGACGGGCAGGTAGCCCACGCCCGCGAGGCGGTTGCGCCAGATCGGCTGGCCGGTGAGCAGCTTGTCGTAGTCCGGGAGCCGCTTGTCCATGATCTTGAGGAACGAGCGGATCTTCTCGACCGCGTCGGCCGGCAGGTCCTGCGCGACGCCGCCGGGGCGGATGAACGCGTGGTTCATCCGGAGACCGGTGAGGTGCTCCAGCAGGTGCAGGACTTCCTCGCGCTCGCGGAACCCGGCGGTCATGCCGGTCAGCGCGCCCAGCTCCATGCCGCCGGTGGCCAGCGCCACCAGGTGCGAGCTGACCCGGTTGAGCTCCATCAGCAGGACCCGGATGACCTGGGCCCGCTGCGGCGCCTCGATGCCGAGCAGCTTCTCCACGGACAGGCAGTACGCGGCCTCGTTGTGCAGCGGCGCCAGGTAGTCCATGCGCGTCACGAACGTGACGCCCTGGGTCCAGTTGCGGTACTCGAGGTTCTTCTCGATGCCGGTGTGCAGGTAGCCGATGACGGACCGGGCCTGCGTGACCGTCTCGCCCTCCAGCTCCAGCACGAGGCGGAGCACGCCGTGCGTCGACGGGTGCTGCGGGCCGAGGTTCATGACGATGCGCTCGTCGCCCGCGGCGTCCGCGAGCACCTCGTCCCAGTCGCCGCCGGTCACCGTGTAGACGGTGCCCTCGGTGGTCTGGCGCGAGTCGGCGACGTCGACGGACGGGCCCGCGGCGATCGTCGCGGCCTCGTCGGCCCGCGCCTGGCCTGCCTGGGCGTCGGCGTCGCGGCTGTCGCTGCCCTCGGCGCTCGTGTCGGTGCCGGTCGACGCGTCGGCGACCGACTCGGTGCGGGTGCCGCCGCCGAGGGTCTCCTCGCGCGCCTGGTCCGCCTGGTTTTCGCTGCTCACGAGTAAGACCGCCTCTGGTCTGGCGGGGGGATCTCCGCGCCCTTGTACTCCACCGGGATCCCGCCGAGCGGGTAGTCCTTGCGCTGGGGGTGACCGTCCCAGTCGTCCGGCATGAGGATGCGGGTCAGGCCGGGGTGACCGTCGTAGACGATGCCGAACATGTCCCAGGCCTCGCGCTCCTGCCAGTCCGCCGTCGGGTAGACCGAGACGACGCTGGGGATGTGCGCGTCGTCCACGTCGACCGAGACCTCCAAGCGGATGCGCCGCCGGTAGGTCATCGAGGTCAGGTGGTAGACGGAGTGCAGGCGGCCCGCGACGTCCGCGCCGTAGTCCACGCCCGACACCGAGCTGCACAGCTCGAAGCGCAGGGCGGGGTCGTTGCGGAGCACGGAGCAGAGGTCCACCAGCTCCTCGCGGCGGACGTACAGGGTGATCTCGCCGCGGTCGATCGTGACCTGCTGGATCACGTCGGCCGGGATGTCCTTCTCGCGCATGGCGCCGAGCAGCTCGTCGACGAACTCGTCGAACCAGCCGCCGAAGGGGCGCTCGGCGGGGGTCGCGATGTACGCGGGCAGGCGGAGACCGCCGAAGCCCGACGTGTCACCGGTGCCCGTGACGCCGAACATGCCCTTGCGGGCCTTGCCGGTCTCCAGCGGCGCCTTCGGCTCCGCGGGCGCCACCTCGGTCGGCTGCAAGCCGTCCTCGGCGGGCCGCTGCGCGCTGGAGTTCTCTTCCCCTGGCTCCCTCATCGCCTGCTCACTTCTTCTTCGCGAAACGCTCGGACGACGGCATGAGGTCCGTGCTGTAGCCGCTCTCCAGGAGCGCGGCGGCACGAACGGCGCCCAGCGGCTCGTCCATGATCTTGGCGTGGATCTTGAGGATCGCGTCGATCAGCATCTCCGGCCGCGGCGGGCAGCCCGGCAGGTACATGTCGACCGGGACCACGTGGTCCACGCCCTGCACGACGGCGTAGTTGTTGAACATGCCGCCGGTCGACGCGCAGACGCCCATGGCCAGCACCCAGCGGGGCTCGGGCATCTGGTCGTAGATCTGCCGCAGCACCGGCGCCATCTTGTTGGTCACGCGACCCGCCACGATCATCAGGTCGGCCTGGCGCGGCGAGGCGCGGAAGACCTCCATGCCGAAGCGGGCGAGGTCGTAGCGCGGACCGCCCGTCGTCATCATCTCGATCGCGCAGCACGCCAGCCCGAAGGTGGCTGGCCACAGCGAGGACTTGCGGGTCCAGTTGACCAGCTTCTCCACGCTGGTCAGCAGGATGCCGTTCGGGAGCTTCTCCTCGAGGCCCATGACTGTCGCCTTCCCCGGTGCTTAGTTCCAGTCGAGGCCGCCGCGACGCCACACGTAGGCGTACGCGAAGCCGACTGTCGCGACGAACAGGGCGATCTCCACCAGCCCGAAGAGGCCGAGCCTGTCCGCGGAGACCGCGAACGGGTAGAGGAACACCATTTCGATGTCGAACAGGATGAAGAGCATGGCCGTCAGGTAGTAGGCGACCGGCATGCGGCCGCCGCCCACGATCGGGGCCGGTGAGGGCTCGATGCCGCACTCGTAGGCGTCGAGCTTGGCCCGGTTGTACCGCCGCGGCCCGATGTACGGCGCGGCCGTCACCGAGAACAGCGCGAACGCCCCGGCGAGCAGGAACATGAATACGAGGGGGAGGTAGGGCTGAAGCACTCTCCGTCGTCCTTTCCTCGCTGTCGCGACACAAGCGAGCCGCTGACCGATCCGCACCCTAAGGGGTGTTCTAGCCCGACTTGCCGGTAAGGCACGCCTAACATTCGGAGGTCCGCTTGTGAAACAGTTCACAAGCCGATCCGTGGACTTGTGAAGTGATTCACAAGACCATCGGCCAGTGTAGAACGTCACACAGCGGTGTTACACGCACCCCCACGCAGCGCGCTGACCTGCATCAGAGCACCCCTCGGCGACCCTGGGGTGAACGGCGCCACAGCGCACGAGAAATGGCGCCGGTACAAGACCGACGCCATTTCGTTGGTTAGGGCGCACTAACCTGAGGGTTAGGGTCGCCTAACTTTGCGCTATTCGGGGTATTACCTGCGGCTTTACGCGCTGGGAGCCAGTTTCGTCGCCGCCGTGATGATGCGGTCGAACGAGTCGCCGTCCTTCGGGTCGTACAGACCGGCGAGCAGCTTCAGCACCAGCTTCATCAGCGTCTTGCGCGGCATCCCGTACTTGGTGGCCGTCCGCATGACCGTCGGGTTCCCGATCAGCTTGCTGAAGATGTTGCCCAGCCGGTAGTAGCTGCCGAGCGACTGCTCGATGCGCGCCGGGTAGCCCGCGAGCGCGTGCTCGCGGCTCAGGCCCGCGGGCCGGGCCAGCGCCTGCACGACGGTCTCGGCTGCGATCCGGGCCGACTCCATGGCGTAGCCGATGCCCTCGCCGTTGAACGGGTTCACCATGCCGCCCGCGTCGCCGACCAGCAGCAACCCGTTGCGGTAGTGCGGCTTGCGGTTGAAGCCCATGGGCAGCGCGGCGCCGCCGATCTTGCTGGTGGCGTTCTCCTCGCGGAAGCCCCACTCCTCGGGCGTGCCGTCCAGCCAGCTCTTCAGCAGCGCGCGGTAGTCCGTCGTGCCGTAGGCCTTCGACGTGCTCAGGATGCCGAGGCCGACGTTCACGCTGCCGTCGCCCATGCCGAAGATCCAGCCGTAGCCGGGCAGCAGCTGGGGGTTCGCCGGGTCGCTGCGGTCCCACAGCTCCAGGTGCGACTCGAGGTAGTCGTCCTTGGTGCGCGGGCTCGCGTAGTAGCGGCGGACCGCCACCCCCATCGGACGGTCGTCGCGCTTGTCGATGCCGACGCTCAGCGCCAGCCGCGCGCTCACGCCGTCGCACGCCAGCACCAGCGGGGCGCGGAAGGAGACGGGCGTCTTCTCCTTGCCGACCTTCGCGTTCACGCCGACGATCCGGCCGGTGCGCTCGTCGGTGATGGCGCCGGTGACCGTGGTCAGCTCGTGCAGCCGGGCGCCGGCGGCCTTGGCCGTGTTCGCCAGCATCTCGTCGAAGTCCTGCCGGGGCCGCACCACGCCGTAGGGCGGGAACGAGGCCAGGTCCGGCCAGTCCAGCTCCATCGTGACGCCGCCGCCGACGACGCGCAGACCCTTGTTGTGCAGCCAGCCCGCCTCTTCGCGGGTGTCGATGCCGAGGTCGATGAGCTGCTTCACACCGCGGGGCGTGAGACCGTCGCCGCAGACCTTCTCGCGGGGGAAGCTGCTCTTCTCCAGCAGCAGCACGTCCAGGCCCGCGCGTGCCAGGTAGGTGGCGGCCGTGGAGCCCGCGGGCCCCGCGCCGACCACGATCACCTCGGCGTCCTCGCCTGCCTGACGGCGGCTGGGAGTAGTCATCCCGACTCCTTGTGCATCAGTTCACAAACTCCTGTGAGTCTAACCGTGAGCTGCTGAGAGCCGCCGATCTCACTCGGGCTTCGTCGCGCGGTGCAGTGCGACCATGCCCCCGGTGAGGTTGAACCAGGCCACGTCCTCCCAGCCCGCCTCGGAGATCATCTCGCCGAGGGCGCGCTGGTCCGGCCACGCGCGCATGGACTCCGCGAGGTACTGGTAGGCCTCCGGGTTGGAGGACACGACCCGGCCGACCAGCGGCAGCACGCGCAGCAGGTACCGCATGTAGACGAACCGGAACGGGCGGAACGTGGGGGTCGACACCTCGCAGATCACGAGCCGTCCGCCGGGGCGCACGACGCGGGCCATCTCGCGCAGCGCGGCGACCGTGTCGCTGAAGTTGCGCAGGCCGAAGGAGACCGTGGCGGCGTCGAACACGCCGTCCGCGAACGGCAGGTGCAGCGCGTCGGCCGCGACCTTCGGCACCGGGCGGTGGGCGCCGCCCTGGAGCATCCCGAGGGAGAAGTCCGCCGCCACGCACCACGCGCCGGAGGAGGCGTACTCGACGGTGGACACGGCCGTGCCCGCGGCGAGGTCCAGCACCTTCTCGCCGGGCTGCGCGTCGAGCACGCGCCTGCTCCACTCCCGCCAGCGGCGGTCGAACCCGAGTGTCATCACGGAGTTCGTGCGGTCGTAGCCCTTGGCCACGCCGTCGAACATCTCGGCCACTTCGCGCGGGTTCTTGTCCAGGCCAGCTCGCGACATGTCCGAAGACTATGTGACGGCCAGAGCGGCCAGCATCCCGTCCACCGCCGCGCGCCACGGGTAGTCCTCCGCACGGGTCCTGGCAGCGCCCCGACGTGCGGGTTCGGCGGTGTCGAGGAGGCCGCGCACGGCGTCGGCGAACGCGGGCGCGTGGTCCTCGACGGCCGCGCCGCAGCCGGGCCGGACGATCTCGCCGAGCGCCGAGCGGGCGGAGACGACGACCGGGGTGCCGGACGCGAGGGCCTCCAGCGCGGCGAGGCCGAACGTCTCGTGCGGGCCGGGGGCGAGGGAGACGTCGGCGCTGGCGAGCAGGTCGGCGACGTCGTCGCGGCGGGCGACGTGGCCGAGGAACGTGACCGGCAGTCCCCTGGCCCGGCGTTCGAGCGCGTCGCGCCGCGGGCCGTCGCCGACGACGACCAGCCGGGTCCTGGTGCCCGAGGCGTGCAGGGCGGCGGCGGTGTCGACGCTGCGCTCGACGTGCTTCTCCGGGGAGAGGCGGCCGCAGTGCACCAGCAGCGCCTCCGCGCCCTGGGCCAACTCGTGGCGCAGCGAGCGGTCGTGGCGGGTCGGGGTGAAGGTGTGGAGGTCGACGCCCAGTGGGACCTGGGCGACGTTGTGGACGCCGATCCGGTCGAACTCCTGCTTGGCGAACCCGGTGGTGCAGACGACGGTGTCGTAGGCGGCGGCCATGCGGGCGTTCGCCCAGTCCGCGACCCGCTCGGCGGGCCGGGTGGGCAGCAGGAACTGCTCCAGCAGGCGGTCAAGGCGCTCGTGGGAGATGACGACGCTGGGAATGGCTCGTTCGCGGGCCCAGTGGCCCATGCCGCGCAGGGTCAGCCGGTCGGACACCTCCAGCCGGTCCGGGCGGAGGTCGTCGAGCAGCGCCTTCACCCGCCACGGGTCGACCGCGCGGTAGCCGCCGGTGCCGGGCAGGCGCGGCGCGGGCAGGGTGATCCGGCGGACGCCGTCGGGGAGGAGCTCGTCGGCTCTTCGCCTGCCGGGGACGACCAGCACGACCTCGTGGCCGCGAGCGGCGTAGCCCGCGCCGAGGTGGTGCAGCGCGGTCCGCAGACCACCGGAGCGCGGGCCGTAGAAGTTGGCCAGCTGGGCGATCCGCATCAGGCGGCCCGGCGCTGCTCGACGCGCCTCCCCTGCACCGCGTGGTAGTGGCCGAGCAGTTCGGCGCACAGCGCGGGCCACGTCCGGTGCCGCACCGACGCGCGGGCGTTGTCGCCGAACTGCTTGCGCCGCAACGGGTCCCGCAGCGCGTCGACGCCCGCGCGGAGTTCGGCCGGGTCGTCGGACAGCAGGTACCCGGTGCGGCCGGGCTCGACCAGGTCGCGTGGACCGCCCTGGTTCGGGGCCAGCACGGGGAGTCCGCTCGCCAGTGCCTCCTGCACGGCCTGGCAGAACGTCTCGTGCGGTCCGGTGTGGACGAACACGTCCAGGCTCGCGTAGGCCGTGGCGAGGTCGACGCCGGTGCGGAAGCCGAGGAACGCGGCGTCCGGGAGTTCCTTGCGCAGCGAGGCTTCGTCCGGTCCACCGCCGACGACGACCACGCGCACGCCCGGCATCCCGTTGAGCGCGGCGAGCCGGTGCACCTGCTTCTCCGGCGACAGCCTGCCCACGTACCCGACCAGCAGCTCGCCGTTGGGCGCGAGTCGTCGCCGCAACTCGTGGTCCCGCCGGTCGGGCCGGAACAGGTCGACGTCCACGCCGCGACCCCACCGGTGCACGCGCGGCACGCCGTGCTCCTCCAGCGCCTCCACCGCCCACGTCGACGGCGCGAGCGTCCGGTCGGCCATCGAGTGCACGCGCTTGGTCCACCGCCACGCGGCGCGCGCCGTGATCCCGAGCCCGTAGCTGCCCGCGAAGCCGGCCACGTCGGTCTGGTAGACGGCCACCGTCGGCAGGCCGAGCCTGCGCGCGGCCTGCACGCCTCTCGCGCCGAGCACGAACGGCGACGCCAGGTGCACGACGTCCGGCCGGAACGCCGCCAGCGCGGACAGCACCTTGCGGGTGGGCACGCCCACGGGCAGCGAACTGACCCGCGGCAGGTCCACGGCGGGCACCCGCACGACCGGGGTGCCCTCGTAGCTGTCGTCACCCGCTCCCGGCGCGATGACCAGCGCCGGGCCGGGCAGGTTCTCGAGGACGCGGAGGACGGAGTTGGTGACCCCGTTGACCTGGGGCAGGAAGCTCTCGGTGACGATCGCGACGCGCACGGGCCCACCGTGGCGGTACAACACCACGGGGGCGTGACAGCACGTGGAACGCCCGCCGAACGTCTCCCGACACGGACACCGTTGACCAGGTGATCCTCGCCCGGTCACCTCGTGGACGCGTGACGGCCATCCGGGAGGATGAAACTAGCTCGGCATGACCGTCTTGTCGTCCAGGCCCGCCCAGCCCGTCGATCCCGCGCTCGTTTCCATCGCGCTGGAAGTGGCCGGTCGCCTCGCCAACGACGCGTCCGACGTCATCATGGCCACCGCCGGGCGCGGGGCGCGACCCGATGGCGACGATTCGCCGTTCGACTGGGTCACCGACACCGACCACACCCTGGAACGCCACACCAGGCGCGTGCTGACCACCGAGTTCCCGTCGATACCGGTGTTCTGCGAGAACGTCGACGTCCCGTTCGAGGCCGAGTTCCGCTGGGTCGTGGACCCGATCGACGGCACCGCGAACTACGTGGCGGGGGTGCCGTGGTGCGCCTACTCGCTGGCTCTGGTGGACCGGTGGGGGCCGGTCGTGGGGGTCGTGGCCGATCCCTACCGCGGGCAGATCTACGCCGCGGCCCGCGGGCGCGGGATGCGGGCGAACGGGATGCCGGTGCGCCTGGGGGCGCAGGCGTCGGCGGCGATCGTGTGCACGGAGATGACGCGCACCGGGCCGTGGCCGGGGATGGGCGAGTTCATCACGCGGGCGGCGACGTCGGGGACCGGCGTGCGGGTGCTGGGCTCGAAGGCGCTGGCCGTGGCGCAGGTGGCACTGGGCCACGCCACCGCCGCGGTGCTGCACGGGTACCACGAGTGGGACGTGGCCGGGGCGGTGGCGCTGGCCGTGGAGTCAGGCGCTGCGGTGCTGGACCGGCGGGGCGAGGGGTCGCCGTTGCCGGTGGACGGGCTGCTGGTGGCGGATCCGGAGATGGCGGACCAGGTGCTGGAGTGGTGGCAGGCGGCTTTGGAGAAGTAGCCTGCTCAGTGCGGATCGGCTCCCAGGCTCGGGAGTTGTTGTTCGAGGAATTCGAGGTCGTTGCGGGCCCTGTCGAGTTCCGGGCGGTCGAACATCTTGAGGGCCACTCTGCCCACCTCGGTCTCGAAGGTGGCGAAGTCGCGGGCCGCGGCGAACAGGCGTTGGGACGCCGGGTGCTCCTCGTCGACCGCGCCCATGGCCCTGGCGAGCTTGGCGATGCCGCGGACGTCCTCCAGTTCCGCCTCGAACTGGCTGGCGATGCGGGTCATCCACTCCTTCGCCGGGGACGCCGGGACGGTGTCCACGACGGCCGCCACGCGGCGCACCGACTCCTCGCAGCGCGCGACCACCGCGGACCACTGGTCCGCCGGGGTGGTCGGGACGTACAGCGGGCGCGGGTACGGCAGCGGTGGGGGCGGGGGTGGGAAGCGCTTCTGGTTCGAGTTGCGGATCGAGCCGACCAGCAGGCCGATCAGCGTGCCGGGGACGCCGCCGAACATGGCCGACATGATCAGCAGCGCCACGAGGCTGGCCGCGAAGTTGTCGTACGGGGCCGTGCTGACCATCATGATCAGGCCGAAGAACAGGAACACCGCCCCTGAACCGATGGCCAGGCCCCACAGCACCGATCTACCGACGACTCCCATCACTCGATACTGCCATGTGAGACATTCGTCAGGCGTCGAAATCCACCGTTACCTCGGCGCTGACGGGTGTCGATTGGCACGTGAGCACGAAACCCGCCTCGACTTCCCGCGGTTCCAGCGCGTAGTTGCGGCGCATGTCGACCTCGCCCTTCACGACCAGCGCGCGGCACGTGCCGCAGACGCCGCCCTTGCAGGCGAACGGCAGGTCGGAGCGGACGCGTTGCGCGGCGTCCAGGATGGCCACGTCCGGCGGCACGGGGACGGTGGTGGTGCGGCCGTCCAGGATCACCGTCGCCTCGGCGGCGGACGCGAGGACGGCGGTGTCCTCGGCGCGACGCGGGGCGGGCGGGGGCTCGTCGACGTAGAACAGCTCGTGGTGCACCGCGTCGACGTCGACACCGCGTTCGGCCAGCACCGCGCGGGCGTCCTGGACCATCGCGTACGGGCCGCACAGCCACCACTGGTCCACGTCGGCGGCGGGCACGACGGTCGTGAAGAGGGCGCGGAGCTTGTCGGCGTCGAGCCTGCCGGTGAACAGCTCCACGTCGCGGGGTTCGCGCGACAGGACGTGGACGAGCTGCAACGTCGGGCCGTAGCGGTCCTTCAGGTCGGCCAGTTCCTCGGCGAACATGACCGTGTCCGTGCGGCGGTTGCCGTACAGCAGCGTCACGCGCGCGCCGGACGCCAGGACCGTGGCCGCGATCGACAGCGCCGGGGTGATGCCCGAGCCCGCCACGACGAACGCGTGGTGCGCGCCGCCGTCCGGGGTGAAGGCGCCCTGCGGCGGCAGGACCTCCAGGACGTCGCCCGCGCGCAGCTCGTCGACGAGGTGGCTGGAGAACAGGCCGCCCTCGACGCGGCGGACGCCGATGCGCGGGGCTGCGCCGACGGCCGCGCAGATCGAGTACGACCGGCGCTCGTCGCCGCGCTTGATCGTCAGGTACTGGCCCGCGCTGAACGCGAACTCCTCCGCCAGCTCGGCGGGGACGTCGAAGGTGACGGCGACGGCGTCGTCGCACAGCCGGTCGACGTCGGCCACCACGAGCCGGTGGAACGTCGTGCGGCGGCGGGTGGGCGCGGAGGCCGTCACTAGATCTCCTTGATGTGCTCGAAGGGCTCCGCGCAGTCCTCGCAGCGCCGCAGGGCCTTGCAGGCGGTGGAGCCGAAGCGGGACAGCTCGGTGGTGCGCGGCGACCCGCAGCGCGGGCACGGCACGCGTTGCGACGGCGGGGTCAGGTTCAGCGGGATCGGGCCCGCGACCTTCGGGCCGATGCGGTTCGGCGGAGCGATCCCGTAGTCCAGCAGCTTCTGCTTGCCCGACTCGCTGATCCAGTCCGTCGTCCACGCCGGGTGCAGCGACGTGCGCACCTCGACCTCGGCGTACCCGGCCGACGTCAGCGCGCGGCGCAGGTCGGAGCCCATCTCGTCGATCGCCGGACAGCCCGAGTACGTCGGCGTGATCGTGACGAGCACCCGGCCGTCCGACTCGGTCACGTCCCGCAGCACGCCGAGGTCGGCCAGCGTGAGCACCGGGAGTTCCGGGTCGCGGACCTGCTCGGCGATCTGCCTGGCCGTGGTCACCAGACCGCTCCGGGCATCGACCGGTGCAGGTGCTGCATCTCGGCGACCAGGAAACCCATGGCCTCGGTGTGCACGCCCTCCCGCCCCGCCTGACCGGCGACGAACGCCGTCGGGATCGGCTCGGGCCTGGTCAGGCCGGACGCCTCGAACACCGCGTGCAGCACGCCGTCCACCTCGGACCGCAGTTCGGCCGGGTCGACGGCGACCCCCGACAGGCGGGCCTCCACCGCGCTGGCGTGGAACAGCTCGTCCACGAACGGCCACACGCGGTCGACCGCGGCGACCATCCGCCGGTGCGACTCCTCGGTGCCGTCGCCGAGCCGCACGGCCCACTGGGCGGCGTGGTCGCGGTGGTAGGCCAGCTCCTTGAGGCCCTTCGCGGCGATGGCCGCGAGCACCGGGTCCGCGCTGCCGCGCAGGCGGGAGAACTGGGCGATCTTCCACGACGAGAACACCAGCAGCCGCACGATCGTCGTGGCGAAGTCACCACCGGGGCCGGGCCCGCAGTCGATCTCGGCGAGGTGCACGTTCCGGAACTCGCGCTCGTCGCGCAGGTACGCCAGCGCGTCCTCGTCCCGACCCGCCCCCTCGACCTCACCGGCGCGCGTGAGCAGCAACCGGGCCTGGCCGAGCAGGTCCAACGCGATGTTGGCCAGCGCGATGTCCTCCTCCAGCTCCGGCGCGCGCGAACACCACGCGGCCAGCCGCTGGGACAGGACCAGCGAGTCGTCGCCGAGCATCAGGCAGTAGGCGACCAGGTCCGCGCGGTCGACCGTGGCCGGAACCTCGCGGTCCACGCCCTCCAGCGCCGTGTGGAACCCGGTGCCGAACGCCCAGTGCGCGTCCTCGTGGTCGATCAGCGACTCGTACGCGTTGTCGAAGCTCATCACGCCTCCACGGCGAAAGCGGTGCTCACAGGTGCGGCACGTCGTCGGGGATGGCGTAGAACGTGGGGTGCCGGTAGACCTTGTCGCCCGCGGGCTCGAAGAACGGGTCCTTCTCGTCCGGCGACGACGCCGTGATGGCCTCGGCGGGCACGACCCAGATCGACACGCCCTCGTTGCGGCGGGTGTAGACGTCCCGCGCGTTGCGGACGGCCATCTCGGCGTCCGGCGCGTGCAGCGACCCGACGTGCACGTGGTTCAGCCCGCGCTTGCCGCGGACGAAGACCTCCCACAACGGCCACGACGTGCTCATGCGACACCCTCCCGTGCCTGGACGGCCTTGGCGGCGTGCGCTGCGGCGGCTTCCCGAACCCACGCGCCGTCCTCGTGCGACTTGCGGCGGTGCGCCACGCGCTGGCTGTTGCACGGCCCGTGCCCACCGACGACCTGCCAGAACTCGTCCCAGTCCGGCTGCCCGAAGTCGTAGTGCCCGCGCTCCTCGTTCCACGCCAGAACCGGGTCCGGGAACGTGACGCCGAGCTTCGCGGCCTGCGGCATCGACATGTCCACGTACTTCTGCCGCAGCTCGTCGTTGGTGTTGCGCTTGATCCGCCACGCCATCGACTGCTCGGTGTTCGAGCTCTCCGAGTCCGGCGGCCCGAACATCATCAGCGACGGCCACCACCAGCGGTTGACCGCGTCCTGGACCATGTCGCGTTGGGCCTGCGTTCCCCGCATCATGGTCATGAGCAGTTCGTAGCCCTGCCGCTGGTGGAAGGACTCCTCCTTGCAGATGCGGATCATGGCCCGCGCGTACGGGCCGTACGAGGTGCGGCACAGCGGCACCTGGTTGCAGATGGCCGCGCCGTCGACCAGCCACCCGATCACGCCCATGTCCGCGAACGTCAACGTCGGGTAGTTGAAGATCGAGGAGTACTTCTGCTTGCCGTCGATGAGCTTCTGCGTCAGGTCGCCCCGGTCCGCGCCCAGCGTCTCGGTCGCGGCGTACAGGTACAGCCCGTGACCCGCCTCGTCCTGGACCTTCGCCAGCAGGATCGCCTTGCGGCGCAACGAGGGCGCGCGGCTGATCCAGTTGCCCTCCGGCTGCATCCCGATGATCTCGGAGTGCGCGTGCTGGGCGATCTGCCGGATCAGCGTCTTGCGGTAGCCGTCCGGCATCCAGTCGCGGGGTTCGATCCGCGCCTCGGAGGCCACCGTGTGCTCGAAGCGCGCCGACAGGTCATCCACCATGAGGAGGATGTTACACCTGAACGGCGATTTCGGGAGAAACTGTCACAAACGGCGGAGTCCCCGCCGGACGAACCAGATCGACGGCAGCAGCACGGCCCACACGACCAGCAGGAACGTCGACACGGGCAGCAGCGACAGCGACGCTCCACGCCCCCAGATCCGAGCCAGTTCGGGGTTCGTCGTGTCGTACTCGATCCGCACGAGCTGCCCGACCTCCAGCCCTTCCGGGTAGAGGACGCCCTGCGAGGGGCTCTGCACCTTGCCGTCCGGCGTGCCGAACCTGATCACCGTGCGGTTGAACGCGACGGACACCACTTCGGCGGTCGCGTTGCCCAGGTGCGCCTCGATGGCCCGGTCGTCCCGCCAGGAGGCGACCACGAGCAGGACCCCCACCAGGGTCACCACCCCTCCGACCACCAGCAACGCACGGGCGACGCCCCGCCGGACGCGGACACCGACGGATGACCGCGGACTGGTCTGCACTGCGTCGTCCACCACAGCTGAGGAGTCTAGGGCTGGTCGGAGGAGGAATCTCAGGAGTGAGTCCATACCCTCGAAGCGTGACCACCGCACCCGCGTCGCGAACCCGACAACGCCTGCGCGTCCACACCGCGCCAGCGACGGGTGAGGACCTGCTGAGCAGGCTCCCCCACCCCGACCACGCACTGGCCTGGGTGCGGGACGGATCAGGCCTGGTCGGATGGGGTGAGGCAGCACGCTTCGACATCACGGGCCCCAACCGCTTCGCCGAAGCGGACCGCTGGTGGCGCGACTACACAGCGACCTTGGACGTCCAAGACGAGATCAACCTCCCCGGCACCGGCCCGGTCGCCTTCGTCAGCATGGCGTTCTCAGATGACCCAGGTCACTCAGTACTGGTGGTCCCAGAAGTAGTCCTGGGCAGACGCGGCAACCAAAGCTGGATCACCACAATCGGCCGCCCGACACCAGCCGAACCCACCCCGATCCAACGCCCGTCAACAGTCCGCTACGCAGACGGCCAACTCTCGGTAACCGACTACCGAGGAGCGGTAGCGGCAGCCGTGGAACACATGCGCGAGGGCCACCTCGACAAGGTCGTCCTGGCCCACGACCTCCTGGCAGTGGCAGACGTCCCCATCGACCACCGCTTCGTCCTGGAGGGCTTGGCCAGGCGCTACCCAGAATGCTGGGTATACGCGGTAGACGGCCTACTAGGCGCCACCCCAGAACTACTACTACGTCGAACAGGCCCAGTAGTCGACTCCCGAGTACTGGCCGGAACAACCTGGCCCCACGACGGCATGTCCGACGAGGAACTAGAAGCAGCACTCCTGTCCTCACCAAAAAACCTAGAGGAACACGACTACGCAATCCGCTCGCTGGTCGACACCCTGAACCCGTTCTGCTCCACGATGTCCGTAGACGGCCCGTCAGTACTCCGCCTACCAAACGTGTCCCACCTGTCCAGCGACGTGATCGGCACCCTCAGCGGCTCCCCATCACTACTGCGCCTGGGAGCAGCACTACACCCCACGGCAGCAGTAGGCGGAACCCCACGAAAAGAAGCCATCGCCCTCATCGACGAACTTGAGGGAATGGACCGAGGCCGCTACGCGGGCCCAGTGGGCTGGATCGACGGCAACGGCGACGGCGAACTGGGCATCGCACTCCGCTGCGCCCAACTGGACGGCCGCACAGCCCGCCTCTTCGCAGGCTGCGGCCTGGTAGCCGAGTCTGACCCGGACAACGAGGTCTGCGAAGCCCACGCCAAGATGCGCCCGATGAGAGACGCACTAGAGGGCCGATAACCACAGCCCCAACCACACAGCACCAGCCCGAACCCAACTCGGACCGATCACACCGCACCGGACTGCCGAGCCCCGCCTCAACTCGACCCCACAACCAACCCGACCCGACCCCTACCTGCACCGACCGGGTCTGCTCTGCCTTCTTCCGGCCCCTGCCGGCACTGGCACCGATCGAAACTGCGCTGTCTTCTTCCGGCCCCCGGCCGGCACCCGCACCGCGCGGTACTGGACCAAATATCTTCCGGCCCCCGGCCGGCACTCGCACCGAGACCAATCCGGACCGTGCCGGCAGGTTCTTTTAACCCCCACCCCGGCCGGCCCCCGATTGTTTTTGCGCCCCCACCCTTTTTCGTCTT